>CAZVHV010000008.1:0-4198 GCA_964627025.1 uncultured Oscillospiraceae bacterium
GTGGCGGAAAGCCAGAAGTTCAGGTCCTGATGGGGAAAAGTGCGCATGCCCGGCCGGGCATGCGCACTTTCTTTTGCAAAAAATCCCCCGCACGGTGAACCGTGCGGGGGATTTTATCTCATGTTCAGGAAAGGTAGGACCTGGGGTTGACGGGTGTCCCGTTGGCCCGCACCTCGAAGTGGAGGTGTGTGCCGGTGGCGCGTCCGGTGGCGCCCATCCTGGCGATGGTCTGTCCCTGGTAGACCTTGCTGCCGGCCGAGACCAGAATGGAGGAACAGTGGGCGTAATACGTCTGGTAGCCGTTCCCGTGATCAACGATGACCAGCTTCCCGTAAGTCCCCTTCCAGCCGGTGAAGACGACGGTGCCGCCGTCGGAGGCCCGGATCGCGGTGCCGTAGGAGGAGGCAATGTCGATGCCGGAGTGGAAGGTGTAAGCTCCGAAAATGGTCCGGTAGCCGAAGGGCGAGGTGACATGGCCGGAGCTGGGCCAGATGAAGGTGCCGGAGGGATACCAGCTGGGCCGCTCCTTGGTGCCGACGGCGATGACGCGCGTGGTGGCTTCCGTCAGAACGGTGGTGCTGAGCACGTCGCGCTCCTGTTCCGTGCCGTTGACGTAGGTGACATCGGCCTGGATCTGGGCCTGGCCGGGGACGCCGGCCGACACGACCTTGGTCACGCCCTGGAACATGGAGGGATCATCCACTTCCTTCACCGGACAGGGGATGGCTTCGGTGTAGGTGACTTCATCCACCGTGCGCACCGACAGGAGAGGGACCGACTCCTTCACGTTGAGCAGCTGGCCGATGCTCAGTTTATCCACATTGACGTCCGGATTGAGCTCCTTGAGCTCAGAGATGCTCATGTGGTTGGCGAACGCGATCGCCATGAAGGTGTCGCCCTTGGCGACCTCGTAGGTGGTCTGGCCGCTGACGCTCTGCTTGAGGGCGTTCGCGATCTGCTGAGTGTCCCGCAGCGTGTCAGAGGCGGTGTATCCGTAATCGATGTGGACATTGGATGTAAAGCCGGAATCGATGGTGTTCTGATTGACGTAGGGCGCCTTGAAGTTGTCGAGCAGGGTGTTCAGGCTCGCCGGGTCGTCCGCCGCGCCGACGGGGGTGCCGTCCACGGTGAGGACATAGCTTTTCGTGACCTCGTCCACCTGATCGAGCAGATAGTTTTCAAGGCTGGAGAGCGAGGAGACCTCGTCCTTCCGGACCAGCGCGAAGCTGTAATCGATGTTGCCGTCGAGCACGTAGTCATGGCCAAGGATATTCGAGGCGCGCGTTTCCACCTGATCGACGATGCGCTCAAAAATCACCGGCTCCTTGACGGTGCCCAGCATCACGCCGTTGACCGACACCGCGTAGGCGGGCGTATAGACCGTGCTGATGACCGAACCGACGCCGATCGCGGCGGTGACGGCCAGGAACGGCAGCGGGTCCAGAAGCGGCCGGCCGGCCACCGAGGAGACGACCCGGTGGAATACGCGGTCGCCCTGCCTGCGCAGCACGACCGACGCGGCCTGTACGGCGGCAAAGAAGCGGGCGGAGGCGCTTTGCTTTTTCTGTTCGCCGGCCTCGCCGCCGGAAAGCGCCGGAATGCCGGACGCGTGTAAAATTTCATCCATAAGGGACCAAAACCTCCCTTGCCTGCGGATCATCATTAAAAAATGACAAAGCAATCATAAATAATTACAAATGGTTACAGAGGCTAATATACACGGATTTTCCCGCTTCGTCAAGCTTTTTTTCCATAGAGAGGTCGAACGGAAGGGCGGTGGTCGTCCACACCCTGTGGAAAACGGGGGCGTTTTTCAGACCGTCCTCCCCTCCTTTCGCGGAAAATGTGGATAAAAAAGCTGCCTCCCCCGAAGATTCTTCGGGGGAGGCAGCGAACCGGGACGGATTATTTTTTCAGCACGGTGCCGTAGACGGTGCCGAAGAGGCTGCCGGCGTTGACCTCGTCATAGTCGATGTGCATGGCGTCGGCGTAGGAGGGGCTGACGCGGGCGACCACTTCGTCAAAGATGAGGGCGCGGTCGCCGATCGTCTTGACCTGTACGATCTCGCTGTCGGCGATGCTGTACTTCGCGGCGGTCTCGGGGCAGAAATGGATGTGGCGCTTGGCCACGATGACGCCCTTGGAGAGGTCGACCTTGCCGGCGGGGCCCACCAGGGTGCAGCCGTCGGTGCCGTCCAGCTTGCCGCTCTCGCGGAGCGCGGGGGTCAGGCCGATCATGCGGGCGTCGGTGTAGGAGAGCTCCACCTGGGTCTCCTTGCGGCAGGGACCGAGGATAGAAATGCCCTTGATGGTCCCCTTGGGGCCGACCACGTCCACCTTCTGCGCGGTGGCATACTGACCGGGCTGGGACAGGTCCTTCTTCTTCTCCAGTTCAAAGCCCTTACCGAACAGAACATCCAGGTCGTCCTGGCTGACATGGACATGACGGCCGGAGCCCTCGATCAGAATCGTCAAATTCTCCACTTTTATGCACTCCTTATTTCTTTTGTGATATGGTATAATATCCGCAGCGCGGTTACTATGCGTTCGATCCCGTATGTTGGAAAAAGATCGTGTGGAACATACATTATAAATGTAACATGGCTGCCGGTAAAATGCAAGTGGGCTGTGGAAAAGAGGAAAATTATATTCGGGAGAATAAAAATATGGCTTTACATTCCGTATTTTCATTATTATAATATACAAGGCGTTAAAGAAGCGGCAAATGTGAGGTCGAGGTGTATTTATGAATTCCTATTTTTCGCGCTCTCTTTCCGTGCTTCGGCAGGAAAAGGGGATCAGTCAGCGCACGGCTGCGTGCGATCTGGGTATTTCCCAGGCACTGCTGTCCCATTATGAGAACGGCATCCGCGAACCGGGGCTGGCTTTCGTCACCCGGGCGTGCGATTATTACAATGTCTCCGCCGATTTTCTGCTGGGCCGGACGATGTCCCGGGACGGCACCATGATCCTGGATGCGGACACGCTGTACGATTACAGCAAGGAAAAAGACCCCGTCCTCCACGGCAGTATTCTGGCCACCTTATATAAAAAGCTTTTGATCAACTCCACGGGGCTGATCTTCGATCTGCTGGGAAAGACGGGCCGGAAGGAGGCCATCTCGGCGGCGGCCGACTATATGAGCACGGCCCTCTACAAGATGTTCCGCTACCTTTACCGGGCGGACGGCACGCGGAACGAGGATATCTTCGCCATCCCCCCTACGCAGTTTCTGATCGGCATCTCCAACGCCGACCTGTTCAGCGCCGAGTACGAATATGTGGAGGCGCTGAAGAACCACGCCAAGGAAAAGGGGAATTTCCCCGAGATGGGCAACGACACCCTGATGCACGACTATCCCGGGATGTACCAGTCCCTGCTGCAGATCATCCACAGGACCGGGCAGCGGATCAACACCCGCATGGCCGAACTCCACAAGTCCCGCGAGGAATAACCGATCCACTTTATTCTTCCCCATGAGGTGAATCATTTGACAGATCAGAGTAAAATCAGAAACTTTTCCATCATCGCGCATATCGATCATGGAAAATCCACCCTCGCCGACCGTCTGTTGGAGCACTGCAACGCCGTTTCCGCCCGGGAAATGGAAAATCAGCTGCTGGACAACATGGACCTGGAGCGGGAGCGTGGCATCACCATCAAGGCCCGGGCCGTCCGGCTCATCTACCATGCCGCGGACGGGCAGGACTATCAGCTCAACCTGATCGACACGCCGGGGCATGTGGACTTCAACTACGAAGTCTCGCGCTCCCTGGCCGCCTGCGAAGGGGCCGTGCTGGTGGTGGATGCGGCCCAGGGCATCGAGGCACAGACGCTGGCGAACACCTACCTCGCGCTCGACCACAATCTGGAGATCCTGCCCGTGATCAACAAGATCGACCTGCCCGCCGCCGACCCCAAGCGGGTGAAGGACGAGATCGAGAACGTCATCGGCATCCCCGCCCGGGACGCGCCCGAGATCTCGGCCAAGCAGGGCATCAACATCGGGGACGTGCTGGAGGACATCGTGAAGAACGTGCCCCCGCCCACGGGAGACCCCGCCGCGCCGCTGCGCGCCCTGATCTTCGACAGCCAGTACGACAGCTACCGGGGGGTCATCGTCTATCTCCGCGTGATGGAAGGCACCCTCACCACCGACATGGACGTGAAGATGATGGCTTCGGGCGCGGAGTACAAG
>CAZVHV010000008.1:4208-18506 GCA_964627025.1 uncultured Oscillospiraceae bacterium
ACTTCACCGCCTCCATCAAAAACGTGAAGGACACCCGGGTGGGAGATACCGTGACCGGGGCGGAGCGCCCGGCGTCGGTCCCGCTGCCCGGCTACCGTCCGGTCCAGCCCATGGTCTTCTCGGGCATCTACCCCGCCGACGGGTCCAAATACCCCGAGCTGCGCGACGCGCTGGAAAAGCTGAAGCTCAACGACGCCTCCCTCTCCTTCGAGCCGGAGTCCTCTATCGCCCTCGGCTTCGGGTTCCGCTGCGGTTTTCTGGGCCTGCTCCATATGGAGATCATCCAGGAGCGGCTGGAGCGGGAATTCAACCTCGAGCTCATCACCACCGCCCCCTCGGTCATCTATCAGATCACCAAGACCGACGGTACCCAAGTGACCATCGACAATCCGCTCAATTATCCGAACCCGTCGGAGATCGAGGTGGCGGAGGAGCCCTTCGTGGCGGCCTCCATCATCACGCCGACCGAATTCGTGGGCAACATCATGGAGCTGTGCCAGGACAGGCGCGGCGAGTTCAAGGATATGCAGTATCTGGACACCGACCGGGTGGAGCTGCACTACGACATACCCCTGAACGAGATCATCTACGACTTTTTCGACGCCCTGAAATCGCGCACGCGCGGCTACGCGTCGCTGGACTATGTGATCTCGGGTTACCGTCCCTCGCAGCTGGTGAAGCTGGATATCCTGCTCAACGGCGACGTGGTCGACGCGCTGTCCTTCATCGTCCACGCGGACAAGGCGTACGCCCGCGCCCGCCGCATCGCGGAAAAGCTGAAGGAGAACATCCCGCGCCAGCTGTTCGAGGTGCCGGTGCAGGCCGCCATCGGCGGCAAGGTGATCGCGCGCGAGACCATCAAGGCGGTGCGCAAGGACGTGCTGGCCAAATGCTACGGCGGCGACATCACGCGCAAGAAGAAGCTGCTGGAAAAGCAGAAGGAAGGCAAAAAGCGCATGAGGAGCCTCGGCACCGTCTCCGTCCCGCAGGAGGCTTTTATGGCGGTGCTGAAGCTGGATGAGTAAGACAGGGGCCGCGCGGGAATGTCTCTCCCGCCGCCGAATATCCTGTACTACGGCAGCAGCTCGATGGCGCCCAGCACGACGAGCAGCAGGCCGGAGGCGGGCAGGGCCCACTGTTTCAGCAGCCTCCCCTCCTCGGCGCGGCAGCCGAGCCAGTGCCCCAGCCCCAGCGAAAGGAACGTGACGGCAAAGTTGACCGCGCCGCCCCAGAAGGGACTGACGCCGCTGACGCCGGCGGCGACGCCGGCCCCGGCGTTGTTGACGCCCAGCGCGGCGGCCAGGGAGATCCACGCCGCGGGGCCGGGCGCCGCGGGCGGGACGCTGTCCTCCCTGACCGGACGGCGCAGCCAGTCCAGCAGGAACCAGAGCCCCATGCCGATCAGCACCAGGCCGCCCAGCGCCTCGGACAGACCGGGGATCAGCAGGCGCGCGGCCCGCTGCCCCAGCGCCAGGGCCAGGGCGGTGATGGCGGTGGTAACGGCGGCGAGGACCAGCGCCTCGGCCGGGGAAAGGCGCGCGCCGCGCAGACGGCACCCTGCGGCCAGCAGCACCGTATCGAGATTGCAGGCCAGGGCAAAGAGCAGCGGGGAAAAAAGTCTGACCATGAAGATGCCCTCCTTTCCCCCATCCTACGGAGGAGAGAGGAAAGAGGTGCGGCACGCCCGCATAAAACCATGAAGGAGGCCCGCTATGTCGGCCAAGGAAGAATTTATCGAGCTGTTCACGACCCATATCCGGAGAGAAGGGGCCGACGCCCTGCTGGACTATCTGCAGAACCGGAGCGAGTTTTTCAACGACCCCGCCTCGGCGCGCTATCACGGGGCCTATGCCGGCGGACTGTGCGACCACAGCGTGAACGTCTATCACTGCCTTGTGGATTATCTGGCCCGGGAGCGGGTGAAGGAGCTCTACGGGGTGGAGTACAGCGCCGAGTCGGTGGCCATCGTCGGCCTGCTCCACGACCTCTGCAAGGCGGGGTGCTACAAGCTCACCACCCGCAACGTCAAGGGCGAGGACGGCAGATGGCAATCGGTGCCCTCTTACAGTTTCGACGATCCCATGCCTTACGGACATGGGGAAAAGTCGGTGTACATCGTCAACGGCTTTCTCCGCCTGAGCCGCGAGGAGGCCATGGCCATCCGGTGGCATATGGGCTTTTCGGGCACCGAGGACAACCGCATGGTGGGCCGCGCCTTCAAAAAATACCCGCTGGCGTTCGCGCTCTCGGTCGCCGATATGGAGGCCACCTACTATCTGGAGGACGAGCTCTGAACGGCCGCCCGCGCGGGGCGATTGCCTTGTACAGGTTCGTGTGATACAATGTGATACGCGATACGCGGCCGCCGCATCCCGCCCCGGTTTCCGGGAACCGTTCCGCCGGATGACGCGCGGCATGCAAGGAGAATCTTTATTTTGGACAATATTATCTTGATCGGATTTCCGGGGGCGGGGAAAAGCACGGTAGGCGTGCTTTTGGCCAAGTGCCTCGGATACGACTTTCTGGACACCGACCTGCTCATCCAGCAGCGGGAAGGGATGCTGCTCCAGACCATTCTGGACACCCGCGGGATCGACGCCTTTCTGGATGTGGAGGAGCGGGTCGTCGCCGGGGTCGACTGCCGCCGCACCGTCATCGCCCCCGGCGGGAGCGTGGTGTGCCGGGAGAAGGCCATCACCCGCCTGAAAACACTGGGGACGGTCGTCTACCTCCGGCTGCCCTGCGCCGAGCTGGAGGCCCGCCTTTCCGACATCAGCACCCGCGGCGTCGCCATCGCCCCGGGACAAACCATTCGTGACTTGTATGATACCCGTTCCCCGCTTTATGAGCGGTATGCCGACCTCATCGTGGACGAGGAGGGGCAGACACCCGAGAAAACGGTGTCCGCCGTGCTCCGCGCTCTGCTGGAGGGCAGGTATGCCCCGGCGCAGGACGGGAAAGAATAGAAAAAAGGACTGTTATATGAAATTTCAAGAACTGGGGCTGATCGCTCCCATCCTCAAGGCATTGGCCGCACAGGGCTATGCCGCGCCCTCTCCCATCCAGGAGAAGGCGATTCCCCCCGCGCTGGCGGGCAGAGACGTACTGGGCTGCGCCCAGACGGGCACGGGCAAGACCTGCGCCTTCGCCGTCCCCATCCTGCAGCGGCTCAGCAAAGCTCCGGTGGAGGGGCGGCCCATCCGCGCCCTCATCCTGACGCCCACCCGCGAGCTGGCGCTTCAGGTGCAGGAGAGCTTTGAAAACTATGGAAAGGGGCTCCCCCTCCGTTCCGCCGTCATTTTCGGCGGCGTGGGTCAGGCCCCCCAGGCCGCGCGCCTCCGCCAGGGTGTGGATATTCTGGTCGCCACGCCCGGCCGCCTGCTGGATCTGCAGGGCCAGGGTCTCGTCGATTTCTCGCATGTGGAGATCTTTGTGCTGGACGAGGCCGACCGGATGCTGGACATGGGCTTCATCCATGACGTGCGCCGGATTCTGCGCCTGCTGCCCGACCGGAAGCAGACGCTCTTCTTCTCGGCCACCCTGCCGCCCGAGGTCATCTCGCTGGTGGACAGCCTGCTGAAGGACCCCGTGCATGTGGCGGTGGACCCCGTCTCCTCGCCGGTCGAAGCCATCCGGCAGTCGGTCTACCTTGTGGACCGGGGCAATAAAATCAAGCTGCTGGCCAAGCTCGTCTCGGCCGGTGACGTGAAGAACGCGCTGGTCTTCACCCGCACCAAGCACGGCGCGAACAAGGTGGCGGAGGACCTGGTCAAGCGGGGGATCACCGCGGCGGCCATTCACGGGAACAAGTCCCAGTCCGCCCGCCAGCAGGCCCTCGCCGATTTCAAGGCGGGCAGGCTGCGCGCGCTGGTGGCGACCGATATCGCCGCCCGCGGCCTGGACATCGAGGAGCTGTCCCATGTGTTCAATTACAATCTTCCCGAGGTGCCCGAGACCTATGTCCACCGCATCGGGCGGACCGGCCGTGCGGGACACGAAGGGGTCGCCGTCTCCTTCTGTGATTTTTCCGAAAAACCGAGCTTGAAGCAGATCGAGAAGCTGATGGGCCACCAGATCCCTCTGGTGGAGGAGCACGAGTGGCCCATGGAGATTTTTGAGGTGGCGGCAAAGGACGCCCGCGGACGCGCCGTGAACCCGGAGGACGCCGAGGCGCGCGCCGCCGCGAAGGAGCGCCGCCGCATCCGCGCCGCCGCCGCAAAGGCGGAAAAGGAGGCGGCACCCGCGCCCGTCCCGGCCCCCGAGGCGGAGGCCTCCGCGAAAAAGCACCGCCATGCCCGCAAGACGAGAGGCTCGGCCGCCGAAGCCATCGCCGCCCTCCCCATGGAGCAGCAGACCCCGCTGGCCGAGTTCCAACGCCCCGATCCGCTGGCGGGCAGCGTCATCATGGACGCCACCGCCCGTCTGCTGGCGACGAAGTCGCACCAGGCGGTTTCCCACAAACCCGCCGGAGCGGGGCACGAGCTGCCGTCCCGGTCCAAAAAGAGCCATAAGGCGGCTCCTTCCGCCGCGCGGAAGGAGCCTGTGTCCGAGCAGAAGCCGCGCCATGATCACGCGTTCAAGGCCGCCCGCAGGCGGGGCCGCCACGGCCCTCCGCCGGTTGAGCTGCGCGACAGCCGTCAGAAGGACTCCACCGAGCAGCCCAGCCTGATGAAGCCCTATTACCTCGAACGGGACTGATCGGCCATGGCCAAGCGTCGCCGCCGCCGCGCGCCACGGCGCTTTTTCCCGCGCGCCGTGCTGCTGCTTCTGCTCGCCGCCGTTTTCCTCTGGACCCAGCAGAACCTGATCCAGACCGAGGTGATTCCGGTCAGCGCCGAAAACCTTCCGGACGGCTTTGACGGCATGCGCATCGTCATCGTCTCCGATGTCCACGGCAAGGAGTTCGGGAAGGACAGCGGCGGGCTGCTGAAGGCGGTGCGCAAACTGGACCCCGACCTGATCGCGGTCACGGGCGACCTGATCGAGCAAAGCGACCAGATCGCCATGGTGCCCGCGCTGGCGCGCGGCCTTTCCGCCATCGCGCCTACCTATTACGTCACCGGCAACCACGAGTGGGCGATCCGGATCGTGCCGGACCTGCTCACGGTCCTGAAGGCAAACGGCGTGATCCCCCTCTCCAATGAGACGGTGACGCTGGAGCGGGACGGACAGCGGATCTTCCTCATGGGGTCGGACGACCCGAACGGCCCGGCCGACCAGAAGAGCATCACGGAGATGATGTGCGAGCTGCGCCGGACGCAGGGCGACGGCTTTGTCCTCCTGCTGGCGCACCGCAACAACAAAGCCGACGACTACGCCGCCGCCGGCATCGACCTGACGCTGGCCGGCCATGCCCACGGGGGCCTGATCCGCCTCCCCTTTACCGACGGGCTGATCGGGCCGAACCGGGAGTGGCTGCCCACCTACACCGCCGGCCTCTATCAGCTCCGTTACGGGCAGATGGTGGTCTCCCGGGGGCTGGGCAACGTGGGCCGCACGCTGCGGCTGTTCAACCGGCCCGACCTCCCTCTTGTCGTGTTACATACTGCCGGGTAGAGACCGCGCTTTCCGAACGGGCGGGCGCGGTTTCACGCCTGTTTTGCGCCGAAAAGCGGCGAAAGGAATGGTATTTTGGATTACGCAGCAGGAACATTTGATATCGCCGTGATCGGCGCCGGACACGCGGGTATCGAAGCCGCGCTGGCCGCCGCCCGTCTCGGCCTGCGCACCCTGTGCTTCACCATCAATCTCGACGCGGTGGGCAACATGCCCTGCAACCCCGCCATCGGCGGCACCGGAAAAGGCCACCTGGTGCGCGAGCTGGACGCGCTGGGCGGCGAGATGGGGAGGGCCGCGGACAAGGCGTGCATCCAGTACCGGGTGCTCAACCGGGGCAAAGGCCCCGCCGTCCACTCCCTCCGGGCGCAGGCCGACCGGCGGGAATACCAGAAGATTATGAAGCACACCCTCGAGCTGCAGGAAAACCTGTGGGTCAAGCAGGCGGAGATCACCGAGATCCTCACGACCGACGGCGCGGTCTCCGGCGTGCGCACCCACACCGGCGCCGTCTATGAGGTCCGGGCCGCGGTGATCTGCTCGGGCACCTATCTGGGCGGGCGCACCATCGTGGGCGAGGTCACCCGCCAGAGCGGGCCGGACGGCCTGGCCGCCGCCCTGCCCCTGACCGAAAGCCTGCGCGCGCTGGGCCTCACCCTCCGCCGGTTCAAGACGGGCACCCCGCCGCGGGTGAACGCCCGCTCTGTGGATTTTTCGCGGATGGAGAGGCAGCCGGGCGACCGGGACGTCATCCCCTTTTCCTTTGAGACCGCCGAGCCGCCCGAAAACAGGGCGGTCTGCTGGCTCACCTACACCAACGCCGACACCCACGCCATCATCCGGCAGAACCTGCACCGCTCCCCCCTCTTCTCGGGCGTGATCGAGGGGGTCGGGCCGCGCTACTGTCCGTCTATCGAGGACAAGGTGGTGCGCTTTTCCGAGAAGCCGCGGCATCAGCTGTTCATCGAGCCGATGGGGCTGGACACCGAGGAGCTGTATATCCAGGGCTTCTCCTCCTCCCTGCCCGAGGAGGTGCAGGTGGCCATGCTGCACACGCTGCCCGGTCTGGAGCGGGCCGAGATGACCCGCACCGCCTACGCCATCGAGTACGACTGCGTGGACCCAACCGAGCTGCTGCCCACGCTGGAGCATAAAAAAGTGCCCGGCCTGTACGGGGCGGGGCAGTTCAACGGCTCCTCGGGGTACGAGGAGGCGGCGGCGCAGGGCTTTGTGGCGGGGGTCAACGCGGCGCTGAAGCTGCTGGGCCGGCCGCCCATGATCCTGGACCGCAGCCAGGGCTATATCGGCGTGCTCATCGACGATCTGGTGACCAAGGGCGCCGACGAGCCCTACCGCATGATGACCTCGCGCACCGAGTACCGCCTGCTCCACCGGCAGGACAACGCCGACCGGCGGCTCTGCGGCATCGGCCACGCCGTCGGGCTGGTCTCGGACGCGCGCTATGCCCGCGTGACCGAAAAATACGACGCGGTGGAACGGGAGATCAGGCGGCTGGAGCGCGCGGGCCTCTCTCCCACCCCGGCGCTGGACAGCCTGCTGGCCGCCCGGGGCGAGCCGCCGGCCAAAAACGGGGTGCTGCTCGCCGACCTGCTGCGCCGCCCCCGCATCGGCTATGCCGAGCTGGCGCCGTTCGACCCGGACCGGCCCGAACTTTCCACAGCCGTGGCCGAGAGTGTGGAAATCTCGGTGAAATATGCGGGCTATATCGCCCGGCAGACCCGGCAGGTGGAGGAGATGCGCCGCCTGGAGGACCGGGCGCTGCCGCCCGACCTGGACTACGCCGCGCTCGCCGGCCTGCGCCTGGAGGCACGGCAGAAGCTGGCGCGCATCCGCCCTCTGAATCTGGGACAGGCCTCGCGCATCTCGGGCGTTTCGCCCGCCGACATCGCCGTCCTGATGATCTCTCTGGAGCGTGACCGCCATGGATAAGAAGATCGTTCTGGGCCTCTCGGGCGGCGTGGATTCCGCCGTGACCGCCCGGCTGCTGCAGCAGCAGGGGTGGGAGGTCACCGGCCTCTGGCTGGACATCGGCCTGGGCGGCGGCGAGGACGCCGAGGCGGTCGCCGCCTTTCTGGGCATCCCCTTCGCGCGGGCGGATATCCGGGCGGCGCTGGAGGAGCACGTCTGCGCCCCCTTCGCCGCCGACTATCTGGCGGGACGCACCCCCCTGCCCTGCGCCCGCTGCAACCCCGGCGTGAAGTTTCCCGCCCTGCTGGCGCTGGCAGACCGGATGGGCGGGGCGCATATCGCCACCGGCCACTACGCCCGCGCGGAGGACGGCCTGCTGAAACGCGGCCGTCCCGCGAACGACCAGTCCTATATGCTGGCCCGCCTGACGCGCGGCGTCCTCGCCCGCACCGTCTTCCCGCTGGGCGGGTTTGAAAAGACGCAGGTGCGGGCGATGGCCGAGGAATTCGGCATCCCCGTGGCCCGAAAGCCGGACAGCATGGAGATCTGCTTCATTCCGGACGGCGACTACGCCGCCTGGCTGGACAGACGGGGCGCCGCCCCGCCGCCCGGGGACTTTGTGGACAGAGACGGCAGAGTGCTGGGCCGCCACCGCGGCATCCATCACTATACCCTGGGCCAGCGCCGGGGCCTGGGGATCTCGGCCGGGAGCCGCCTGTTTGTCGCGGCCATCCTGCCCGGGACCAATCAGGTCGTCCTCTCCGACGGGGAGGACCTCTTCACCCGCGCGGCCTTCTGCACCGACCCGAACTGGATCGGCATGGAGCCGCCCGCCGGGCCCGTGGAGGCCACGGTCCGTCTCCGCCACTCCAAGGTCGAGACCCCGGTCACCCTGATTCCCCGGGAAACAGGGGTGGAACTGGCGCTGAAGGAGCCCGCGCGCGCGCCCACCCCCGGCCAGCTCGCCGTTTTTTACCGCGGCGACCTGGTGCTGGGCAGCGGATGGATTTCATAAAAAAAGAACGCCCCAGACAGGGCGTTCTTTTTTAATACCGTTTTTCCAGCAGGTCGGTGATCTGCGCGACGCAGCTTTCGTCGCAGGAGCCCAGCAGGGTGGCGCCCCACTCCCGGACCTCCCTCGAGCAGTTGGAGGGGGCGAAGGGGATGGCCGAGACCGCCAGCATGGGGATATCGTTCTGATTGTCCCCCACGCAGTAGATCCTGCTGTGGTCGATCCCCAGACGGTCGGCCACCCAGAGCACCGCGCTGCCCTTGTTGCTGCCCCTGGCCGTGAGCTCGAGCAGGCGGCGGTTGGAAAAAATGATCTCGTACAGGCCGCCCCAGCGGCTGCGCATATAGTCCTGCACCTTCCGCAGCACATCGTGCTCCTGCTCCAGGATGACCTTGGTCCAGGGCAGGGGCATGTTGCCGATGGGGCACTGGATGCTGGGCGTACCCACCCGCTTCAGGTGGGCCATCGTGACCGAGTTGGGGTTGTGCACATAGATGTCCTCGCCATGATAGGCCTCGAAGCCGAGGACGGGAAAGACCTCGGTCAGCTCGGTCAGGTGCCGGGCCGAGTCCGGGGGCAGGAAGGTCTGATGGAGCATCCTGTCCGCCCCGAAGTCGTAGACCGCCGAGCCGTTGGAGAGGATGACCGGGGCGTTCAGCAGGATGTGCTCCCGGTCGAGCTGGGGCGCGAAGGTGGTGTGGGCCCGTCCGGTGGCCACGGTAAAGTATCCGCCCTGGGCGACAAAACGCCGGATGGCCGCGCGATTTTCCTCGGACACGGAAAAATCCGAGCCGTAAAGGGTGTCGTCATAATCGCTGACCAGCAGCACTCCGTCGAACTTGCCCAAAGAAGGGACCTCCTCTGTCAGCCTAAAATATCCCGCGCGGTGAAGTAGCGCTTCATGGGGCGGTAGAGCGCGCCGGCGAGCACCAGCGCGAGCACCATGTTGGGCAGCATGTAGCTTCCGTTGTAGAGCAGGGAGTAAAACCACGGCGTGGTCATGGTCATGCCGAAGAACTCCTCGGGCATCCACTCGGCCCAGATAGTGGCGCCCACCACATAGTGGACAAGGAAGCGCGCCGTGCAGCCGACCACGGTGCCGTAAAAGATCCCGCCCTTTTTCCCGCGGAACAGCCCGGCCAGGCCCAGCGCCGCGAAGGCCACGAGATAGTCGCCGAGGATGGACTGCCACCCGAGGGCGAAGCCGCCGTCGAACATGAACTGGAGCACGCCGAAGACGAAGCCCCCCAGCAGGCCGTCCTTCACGCCCCAGCGCACCGCGAAGAGCAGGATGGGGAGCATGGCGGGGGTGAGGGAGCCGCCGTTCGGCAGCTCGTAAAGCTTGATGTAGCTCAGCAGCTGGGCGGCGGCCACCAGCAGCGCGCCCTCGGTGAGCATCCGTGTGGTCAGTTTTTTCCTGGTGTCTGTCATCGTGTTTCCTCTTTTTCCAGTTTTGTCAGCACATTCGTGAAATAGGCGGGGAGCGGGCACTCCACCGTCATCCTGGCGCCGGCGCGGGGATGGAGAAAGGAGAGCCGCCGCGCGTGGAGGCACTGGCCGGCCAGCCCGGGGCAGGGCTTTTTGGCGCCGTATACCGTGTCGCCGAGGACCGGATGGCCGACGGAGGCGAAATGCACCCGAATCTGGTGGGTGCGCCCGGTCTCCAGCCGGCATTGGACGTGGGTGAAGCCGGGGTACCGCGCGAGCACGGTCCAGTGGGTGACGGCCGGCCGCCCGCCCCTGCGGTCGACGGCCATCTTTTTCCGGTCGGTGGGATGGCGGCCGATGGGCGCGTCGATGACGCCCGCGTCCTCCCTCAGATTGCCCACGACCACCGCCTCGTATTCCCGGTAGAGGGAATGGTCCTGCAGCTGGGCGGCCAGCGAAAGATGCGCGGCGTCGTTCTTGGCGGCGATGATGAGGCCGCTGGTATCCCGGTCGATGCGGTGGACGATGCCGGGACGGAGCACTCCGCCGATTCCGGAGAGTGAATTTTTACAGTGATATAACAGAGCGTTGACCAAAGTGCCGTCCGGATGGCCCGGCGCGGGGTGTACCACGAGTCCGACCGGCTTGTTGATCACGATCACGTCGTCGTCCTCATACACCACGTCCAGCGGGATGTCCTGCGGAAGGACGTCCACGGGGACGGGGTCGGGCAGGACGGCCTGGAGCACGGCCCCGGCGCGCAGCTTCTCGTTCTTCTTCACGGGGACGCCGTTCCGGGTGACGGCGCCCTCCTCGAGAAGGCGCTGGGCGGCCGACCGGGTGAGGCCATCGCCCGCGCGCGCGAGGAACTGGTCGGCCCGCTCCCCGTCGCGGTCAGCCGTCAGCGTCAGAATGATCGGCATCGGGATGCTCCGTTCGGGAGGACTTCTCGGTCTTTTCGGAGAAGAACAGCAGATAGGCGCAGGTGGCGAGCCCTCCGGTCACCACGCAGACGTCGGCGATGTTGAAGACGGCGAAGCGCAGGAACAGCAGGTTGAACATATCGGTCACATAGCCCAGGAAGACCCGGTCGATCAGGTTGCCCACGGCGCCCGCCAGCACCAGGGAGAGGGAGAGGACCGCGAAGGGGTGGGTGACCAGTTTCTTGGCAAGGGCGGCGGCGATGCCCAGCGCCACGAGGGCGGAGATCAGGGCGAGGACCCACGTGTGCTGGGAGAAGATGGAAAACGCGGCGCCGGTGTTGCGCACATAGGTGAGCTCCACCACATGGGGAAGGAGCGGCAGCGAGGTGTAGAGGGGGATGCGGGCGCGCACCAGGTATTTCACCAGCTGGTCGGCAGCCACCAGCACCGCGATCAGGACAGCGTAGAGCATGGGACGTATTCTCCTTAAGGACGTTACGAAAACTGGGCGACGACGGCGGCGCAGCGGGGGCAGAGTTCCTCGTGCTCGCCGGGGTCGCCGATGTGGTCGCTGTGCGTCCAGCAGCGGGGGCACTTGGGGGCGGAGGCGCGCGCCACCGCGACGGTGAGGCCCGGGCAGTTTTCGCCCCGGAAGCCCTCGCCTTCGCCGGTCACCACGGTCGCCTTGGAGACGATGCACAGCTGGGCGAGGTCGATCCCCTCCACGGCGGCGCGCAGGGCGTCGTCGGTGAGGAAGAGGGTGAGATCGGCCTCGAGGCTCTTGCCGATGCGCTTTTCGTTCCGGGCGAGCTCCAGCGCCTTGTTGACGTCGGCGCGCAGAGCGGCGGCCTTTTCCCAGCGCTCGGCCTGCTCGAGGGGGAGGATCAGGTGCGGGCTGTAGGCAGGCATCTCCTGGAAGAGCACGCTCTCGCCGTCGGCGCTCCGGTCGTGGGGCATGGCGTGCCAGATCTCCTCGCTGGTGAAGGCGAGGATGGGGGCCAGCATGCGGGTCATGCCGTCCAGGACGGTGTACATGACGGTCTGCGCGGCGCGGCGGGCGAGCGACTGCGCCCCGTCGCAGTAGAGCCTGTCCTTCACGATATCGAGGTAAAAGTTGGACATGTCCACCACGCAGAAATTATAGATGGCGCGGTATACGCTGTGGAATTCGTAGATCTCATAGGAGGCCCGGACCTTTTTGACCAGCTCGTTGAACCGCGCCAGCACCCAGCGGTCCAGCTCGGGCAGCTCGGTGTAGGGCACGAGGGCGTCGGGATCGAAGCCGTCCAGGTTGCCCAGCATGTAGCGCGCGGTGTTGCGGATCTTGAGGTAGGCGTCGGAGAGCTGCTTTAAAATCTCCTTGGAGATGCGCATGTCCTGCCGGTAGTCGGCCGAGGACACCCACAGGCGGAGCATGTCGGCGCCGTAATCCTTGATGATCTCCTCGGGGGCCACGGCGTTGCCGAGGGATTTGTGCATGGCCTTGCCCTCGCCGTCCACCGTCCAGCCGTGGGTGATGATCTGCTTATAGGGGGCCACGCCCTTGGAGGCGATGGAGGTGAGCATGGAGGACTGGAACCAGCCGCGGTACTGGTCGCCGCCCTCGAGGTAGATGTCGGCGGGAAACTGGAGCTCGGGGCGCTCGTCCAGGACGGCGGCGTGGGTGGAGCCGGAGTCGAACCACACGTCCATGATGTCCGACTCCTTGGTGAAGTGGGTGTGGCCGCAGACGGGGCAGACCAGGCCCTCGGGCGCGAGCTCGTCGGCGGTCCTGTCGAACCAGACGTTGGAGCCGAACTCGCGGAACAGGGCGGAAGTCTTCGCGATGGTGGCGGGGGTGACGATGTCCTTGCCGCACTTCTCGCAGTAGAAGATGGGGATGGGCACGCCCCACACGCGCTGGCGGCTGATGCACCAGTCGTTGCGCTCGGCGATCATGGAGACCATGCGCTCCTTGCCCCACTCGGGGTTCCATTTGATGCCGTCGCAGGCGGCGATGGCGGTCTCCTTGATGGCGTCCACCGAACAGAACCACTGCTCGGTGGCGCGGTAGATGATGGGCTGCTTGCAGCGCCAGCAGTGGGGATAGGGGTGGACGATGGACTCGGAGGCCAGCAGCGCGCCGCTCTCCTTCAGGACCTCCAGGATGGCGTCGTTGGCCTTGGCGTAGTACAGGCCGGCGAACTGCCCCGCCTCCTCGGTCATGACGCCCTTGGCGTTCACGGGCACGATGATGCCGATGTGGGTGCCGTGATGGGCGTCGTATTCGCGGCAGATGGCAAAGTCCTCGGCGCCGAAGCCGGGCGCCGTGTGGACGCAGCCAGAGCCGGCCTCCAGGGTGACGTGGCTGCCGTTCATGACGATGGAGTCCCTGTCGTAGAAGGGGTGTTTGGCCGACATGAGGTCGAATTCGGAGCCCTTGAGGGTGGCGAGGGTGCGGTAGCTCTCGATCCCCGCCGCCTTGGCGACGGCGTCCGCCAGGTCCTTGGCCACGATATACACCTCGCCGGAGGGGGCCTCCATGAGGATATAGTCGAAGTCGGCGTTCAGGGAGATGCCCAGGTTGCCGGGCAGGGTCCAGGTGGTGGTCGTCCAGATGACGAAGTAGGTTTTGGACAGGTCGGCATACGGGGCGAGCTTGCCGTGGTCGTCCTTCACCGCGAACTTGACGAAGATGGAGGTGCAGGGGTCGTCGGCATACTCGATCTCGGCCTCGGCCAGCGCGGTTTCGTCGTGCGGGCACCAGTAGACCGGCTTTAAGCCCTTGTAGATATAGCCCTTTTCGGCCATGGCGCCGAAGACCTCGACCTGCTTGGCCTCGAAGGAGGGGCGGAGGGTGAGGTAGGGGTTGTCCCAGTCGCCCATCACGCCGAGGCGCTTGAACTGCCCGCGCTGCTTGTCCACAAAGTCGAGGGCGAAGTCGCGGCACTTGTCCCGGAACTCGGAGACCGTCAGTTCTTCCCGCTTGATCTTTTTGTTTTTGAGGATGGCGCTTTCGATCGGAAGGCCATGGGTGTCCCAGCCCGGCACATAGGGGGCGCAGAAGCCCGTCATGTTCCGGTGGCGGACGATGATATCCTTGAGGATCTTGTTCATGGCGGTGCCGATGTGGATGTTTCCGTTGGCATAGGGAGGGCCGTCGTGAAGGATGAACTTGGGCTTGCCTTCGTTTTTCTCTATGAGCCTGCGGTAGATCCCCGCGTCCTCGAACGCCTTCAGCATATCCGGCTCCCGCTTGGGCAGGCTTGCCCGCATGGGAAAGTCGGTACGGGGCAGATTGATGGTCTTGTTGTAGTCCTGAGACATGGCGTGTACTCCTTACATAACCGACAAATTGACAATTGATGACAAACGCCATCAATTGCCAATCGTCGGAGCTTATTTAATTTCGTAATCTCTGCCGAACTGAAGGTTGGTAAAATCGATCGCACGGGTGCGGTCGGGTTCGTC
>CAZVHV010000009.1:0-18283 GCA_964627025.1 uncultured Oscillospiraceae bacterium
GCCCTCGCCCGGGACCGCGCGCAGTAGTAACAAAACGGAACAGCCCCCCGGCCGGCGCATGGCGCCGGCCGGGGGGCATTTTGATCTCTTCAGCCCGGGATATAGTCGCGGACGCGCAGGGTGACGCCCAGCTCTTCGGCGAGGGCGCGGCAGGCGGCCAGCTCCTCCGGCGACTTGTCCTTGTCCACGATGCTGAGCATGACCACGGGGACGAAGGCTCGGGCCCGGCGCGCGAAGTCCAGCAGGGCCTCCCACGCGGCCTCCCCGTCCTTCGGCCTGGTCACCGCCACGTATTCCGCGGCGTTGGAGGCGTTGAGCGAGATGGAAAGGGCGTCGATGCGCCCCTTGAGCTCCGGGGTCACGTCCCGCCCGTGAATGAGGTTGGCGTGGCCGTTGGTGTTGAGCCGGATGGGGGGCAGGCCGGGCACGCTCTCCCGCAGGCGGTCGCACAGCCAGAGGATGTCGTCGATGCGGTAGGTGGGCTCGCCGAAGCCGCAGAACACCAGCTCCTCATAGGAGGCGAGATCGCGGGCGAGCAGGTCGGCGAGGGCCTCCTCGCGGGTGGGCTCATGGTCCAGCCAGAGGTCGTCCGAGTAGATGCTCCCCTTCCGGTCGCTGTGGCGCAGGCAGAAGAAGCAGGCGCAGTCGCAGCGGTTGGTGAGATTCACATACAGTCCGTTTCCGTATTCATAGGTGATGGTCATCATTATGATCAGTCCTCCTTAATCCCGAAAAACCGTTTCCCGTTCTCCAGCGTGGCGGCGGCCACCTCGGCAAGGGGCAGGCCCTTCACCTCGGCGATGACCTCGGCCACCCGGTAGACATAACCCGAGTCGTTGCGCCTGCCCCGGAAGGGCTCCGGGGTGAGGTAGGGCGAGTCGGTCTCGATCATGATGCGGTCCAGGGGCAGCCACCGGAGCACCTCCAGCGCCCGCCGCGCGTTGCGGAAGGTCACCGCGCCGGTGAAGGAGAGCATCCAGCCCAGGTCCACCAGCGTTTTCGCGTCCTCCAGCCCGCCCGAGTAGCAGTGGTAGACCCCCGTGACGTTCGGATAGGCCCTCACGACGTCGAGGCAGTCGCGGTGCGCCTCGCGGTCGTGGACGATGACGGGCTTGCCGCGCTTGAGCGCCAGCGCCATCTGGGCGCGGAAGGCGTCCTGCTGCACCTCGCGGGGGGAGTGGTCATAGTAATAATCCAGCCCGATCTCCCCGACGGCCACCACCTTGGGGTGGTAGGAGAGGGCCTCCAGCGCCGCCAGCCAGCCGGCCGGGACGTTCTGCGCGTCGTGGGGGTGGACGCCGACCGCGGCGTAAAGGTAGGGATAGCGGTCGGCCAGCTCCACGCATTTGCGCGCCGAGTCCATGTCGCAGGCCGGGCAGACGACCAGCTCCACCCCCTGGCCGGGCAGGCGCTCCAGAACGGCCTCCCGGTCGTGGTCGAAGGCGCCGCTGTCGTAGTGGGCGTGGGTATCGAAATACATGGCCCTTCCCTCAGCAGAGCTTGGCGCCGGCCGGGATGGCGTCGCTGAGCATGAGCAGGTCCAGATGTCCGTCCTTCTCGGCCGAGAGCAGCATGCCGTTGCTCATGGTGCCCATCATCTTGCGCGGGGCGAGGTTGGTGCAGGCCACCACCGTTTTGCCCACCAGCTCCACGGGCGCGTAATACTTCGCGATGCCCGAGAGGATCTGGCGGTCGGCGCCCGAGCCGTCGTCCAGGCGGAAGCAGAGGAGCTTGTCCGACTTCTTCACCTTCTCGCAGGCGAGGACCTTGCACACCGTCATCTCCACCTTGGCGAAATCGTCGAAGGTGATGGGGGGCAGGGGGGCCTCCTCGGGCGTTTCCGCCGCGGGGGCCCGGGCGGGGGCCTGCGTCTGCTCCAGGGCCGCCAGCTCCTTGTCCATGTCGATGCGGGGGAAGAGGCTCTCGCCCTTGGTGACCGCGGCGGCGGCGGGCAGCGCGCCCCACACCCCGGCGGAGGCCCAGGCGGTGAGCTCGGGGCCGGCGCCGATCTGCGCGAACAGCTTGGCGCAGGAGTCGGGCATGAAGGGGGTCAGGAGCACGCCGCAGATGCGCAGGCACTCCAGCAGGTTGTACATCACGCGGGCCAGGCGCGGCTTTTTGGCCTCGTCGCGGGCCAGGACCCACGGCGCGGTCTCGTCGATATACTTATTGGCGCGGGAGATGACTTTGAAGACCTCGACCAGGGCGTTCTGGAAGGCGAACTTCTCCATCTGCTCCTCGTAGGCCCCGCGGAGGGCGGCGGCCAGGGCGAGCAGCTCGTCGTCCATGGGGTCGGCTTCCTGCGTCTCGGGCAGGGTGCCGCCGAAATACTTTTCCACCATGGCGGTGGTGCGGGAGAGGAGGTTGCCCAGGTCGTTGGCGAGGTCGGTGTTGATGCGGGAGATCAGCAGCTCGTTGGAGAAGCTGCCGTCCGAGCCGAAGGGGAACTCGCGCAGCAGGAAGTAGCGCAGGGCGTCCACCCCGTAGCGGCCGACCAGCACCACCGGGTCCACCACGTTGCCCTTGGACTTGGACATCTTGCCGCCCTCCAGCAGGAGCCAGCCGTGGCCGTACACCTTTTTGGGCAGGGGGAGCCCCAGCGCCATGAGCAGGGCGGGCCAGATGATGGCGTGGAAGCGGACGATCTCCTTGCCCACGAAGTGGACGTCGGCCGGCCAGTAGCGGTCGTAGTCGTGGTAGCGGTCGTTGTCGTAGCCCAGCGCGGTGATGTAGTTGGACAGCGCGTCCACCCACACGTAGACCACATGGCCGGGGTCGAAATCCACCGGGATGCCCCAGGTGAAGGAGGTGCGGGAGACGCACAGGTCCTCCAGCCCGGGCTTTAAGAAGTTGTTCACCATCTCGTTGACGCGGGAGGCCGGCTCTAGGAAGTCGGGGTGCTCCTCGTAGAGCTTCAGGATGCGGTCGGTGTAGTTGGAGAGGCGGAAGAAATAGGCCTCCTCCTCGGCGTCCTTGACCTCGCGGCCGCAGTCGGGGCACTTGCCGTCCACCAGCTGGCTGTCCGTCCAGAAGGACTCGCAGGGCGTGCAGTATTTGCCCTTGTAGACCGATTTATAGATATCACCCTTTTCGTAGAGGGTGCGGAAGATCTTCTGGATGGCTTCCACGTGGTAGTCGTCTGTGGTGCGGATGAAGCGGTCGTTGGAGATGTTCATCAGCTTCCACAGGTCGAGGATGCCGCCCCTGGCGGACACGATGCCGTCCACAAACTGCTTGGGGGTGATGCCGGCGGCTCTGGCCTTCTCCTCGATCTTCTGACCGTGCTCGTCGGTGCCGGTCAGGAACATCACGTCATAGCCCTGCAGGCGCTTGTAGCGCGCCATGGCGTCGGTGGCCACGGTGCAGTAGGTATGACCGATGTGGAGCTTGTCCGAGGGATAGTAAATGGGCGTCGTGATATAATATTTCTGTTTCTGTTCCATGTTCAGCGATTTCCTCCTTCAGGGTTGGGTTCGGCGCTCGCGTCGGCCAGAAGAAGCCGGTCGTTGCGCAGGAGCACGGCGGCGGACGCGGTGAGATAGAGTATGGCGAAGGCGAAGAGCACGAGGGTGGCGAGGTCGTTGGAGTCGGCCAGGGTGACGGCCGAGAGGTAGACCCCCGTCAGGCAGGCGCAGACCGTCCCGGCGACCCGGGGCTTTTCAAAGGAGAAGCCCGCCATGTCGTAGAGGGCCAGCAGGATGGCGACGATGGCGAGGATCTGGTAGATATAGTCGACAAGGACCGGGTCGGCCGCCCGGGTCTGGTAGGCGGTGATGAGCCAGAGGCAGCCGGCGTAGGGGGGAACGAGGAGCAGCGCGCTGCGCGCCCCCCCGCCCTCGCCCCGGTAATTGTTCCTGGCGGTGAGGATGATGCAGAGGGCGGCGGCCAGGCAGAGGGCGACCAGCAGCAGCCTGGGCAGGAAGCTGAACAGCACCTGCCCGCTCAGGGCCTGGTAGGTCTGCAGGTCGGCGGGGAACTGGATCAGCTTGAGCACGCCGCCCGCGCCCAGCAGGAAGCCGGCGGTGATGGTGACGGCGGCGTAGAGCGGGCTGGCCGAGCGGAACGCCTGGTCATAGCCGCCGGGGAAGGCGAAGTGCCGCCCCAGGGAGAGCAGGAGGATCGCGCCCGCCATGACGAGCGAGAGCGCGATCAGCGCCCAGGTGGCGGGCATGCCGGCGATCGGCAGATTGGTGCCCGGCTCAAAGGCGGTGGCCAGCTCCCAGCGGCGCAGGAAGAAACCGGCGGCGCTCCCCGCCAGGGTGATCCCCGGAAGCAGAATTTCTTTTCGCATAACAGCAGGTCCTCTCTGGAAATTCGATGGTACGAATCTAATAGGATGGAATACCGGCCGCGGCCGTCACGCCTGCTTTTCGGTTTCGGCGCTGGCGGCGAGGTAGTCGTCATAGGTCATGAGACGGTCGATGAGCCTGCCGTCGGACGTGAAGTCGAAGATCCGGCCGGCCACCGTCTGCACCAGCTGATGGTCGTGGCTGGAGAAGAGGACGTTGCACTTGACGTCGGCGAGGCCATTGTTCAGGGCGGTGATGGACTCCAGGTCCAGGTGGTTGGTGGGCTGGTCGAGCATCAGCACGTTGGCGCCCGAGAGCATCATGCGCGAGAGCATGCAGCGCACCTTCTCGCCGCCCGAGAGGACCTTGACGGGCTTGAAGATGTCGTCGCCCGAGAAGAGCATCCGGCCCAGGAAACCGCGCAGATAGCTCTCGTGCTTGTCCTCGGAGAACTGCCGCAGCCAGTCCAGGATGCTGTCCCCGCAGTCGTTGAAGTAGGCCGAGTTGTCCTTGGGGAAATAGGACCAGGTGGCGGTCTGCCCCCACTTGACGGTGCCCGAATCGGGCTCCAGCTCGCCCGCCAGCAGCTTGAACAGGGTGGTGTGGGCCAGCTCGTTCTCGCCCACGAGGGCGATCTTGTCGCCGTGGCCCACGGAGAAGGAGACGTTGTCCAGCACCTTCACCCCGTCGATGGTCTTGGAGACCTCGGTGACGAAGAGGATGTCCTTGCCCACCTCGCGGTCGGGCTTGAAGCCCACCCAGGGGTAGCGGCGGGAGGAGGAGGGCAGTTCGTCCACGGTGAGCTTGTCGAGCAGCTTGCGCCGGGCGGTCGCCTGGCGGGACTTGGACTTGTTGGCCGAGAAGCGGGCGATGAACTCCTGCAGGTCCTTGATCTTCTCCTCGTTGCGCTTGTTCTGGTTCTTGATGAGGTTCTGCACCAGCTGGGAGGACTCGTACCAGAAGTCGTAGTTGCCCACATACATCTTGATCTTGCCGTAGTCGATGTCCACGATGTGGGTGCAGATGGTGTTGAGGAAATGGCGGTCGTGGCTGACCACGATGACGGTGCCGGGGAAGTCGAGCAGGAAGTCCTCCAGCCAGTTGACGGCGTTGATGTCGAGGTTGTTGGTGGGCTCGTCCAGCAGCAGGAGATCGGGGTTGCCGAACAGGGCCTGCGCCAGCAGCACCTTGACCTTGAGCCGGCCGTCGAGGGCGCTCATCAGCTCGTAGTGGAGGGCGGTGGAAATGCCGAGGCCCTGCAGGATGCGGGAGGCGTCGCTCTCGGCCTCCCAGCCGCCCAGCTCGGCGTACTCCTCCTCCAGGTGGCAGGCGAGGATGCCGTCCTCGTCGGTCATCTCCTCCTTGGCGTACAGGGCGTCCTTCTGCCTGCCGATCTCATAGAGGCGCTGGTTGCCCATGATGACCGTGTCCATCACGGAACAGGCGTCGTAGGCGTTCTGGTCCTGCTTCAGGACCGACATCCGGATCTTGGGCAGGATATTCACCGAGCCGCTGGTGGGCTCCAGCTGCCCGGACAGGATCTTCAAAAAGGTGGACTTTCCCGCGCCGTTGGCGCCGATGATGCCGTAGCAGTTGCCGCGGATAAACTGAAGATCGACGTGGGAAAAGAGAACCGAGCCGCCGTACTGGAGGCTGAGATCGCTCACTGTGATCATGGAACTACTCCTTAATAAAACAAATATTCACTACATTGTAGCATAAACACAGGGGAAAACAAAGATGAAAATTGAACAACTCTTGCGTGGAGGAACGCGTTGTGCTACACTGTATTCGTATTATTATGTATAAAAAAGGAAGACGCTATGGAAATCAACGGAGTTGAAACCAGGGAAGCCGCGCACTACAGCGAGTTGAATCTGTCCCCCGCCGTGATGCGCGCCATTGAAAAGAAGGGCTATACCAAGCCCACGCCGGTGCAGTCCGGGGCCATCCCCCATCTGCTGGAATGGCGCGACGTGATCGCCAAGGCCCCCACGGGCACGGGCAAGACCTTCGCCTTCGGCATCCCGATGGTGGAGCATATCGACCCCCAGTCCGGCGACGTGCTCGGCCTGATCCTCGCCCCCACCCGGGAGCTCGCCATCCAGATCCAGGATGAGCTGCGCGACCTGTGCGCGTTCGCGGAGGGCGTCCGCGTGGTGTGCCTCTACGGCGGCCAGCCCATCGAGCGGCAGATCCTCCAGCTGAAAAAGCGGCCGCAGATCGTCGTCGCCACCCCCGGCCGCCTGATGGACCACATGAAGCGGCGCACCGTCCGCCTCGACAAGGTGGAGACCGTCGTGCTCGACGAGGCCGACCGGATGCTGGACATGGGCTTTGTCCGCGACGTCACCCGCATTCTGGACGCCATGCCCAAGCGAAAAAACCTGGGCATGTTTTCGGCCACCATCTCCCGCGAGGTGATGGACATCTCGTGGGTGTATCAGCGGGACCCGGTGGAGATCACCGTCCGCGCCGACGAGGAGAACCGGCCCGACATCCAGCAGTACCGGCTGGACGCCGACCGGGAGGGCAAGGTGGACCTGATGGTCCGGCTGATGCAGCTCGGCAGCTACGACCGGGTCATTGTCTTCTGCAACACCAAGAACATGACCGACAGCCTGACCGGCCTGCTGAAGATGAAGGGCGTCCCCGCCGAGTGCATCCACGGCGACATCCAGCAGCGCCTGCGCGAGCGGGTGCTCGGCCTGTTCCGCAGCGGCGAGCTGCGGGTGCTGGTGGCCACCGACGTGGCGGCGCGCGGCCTGGATATCGACGACGTGGACGCGGTGTTCAATTATGATGTGCCCGAGGAAACGGAATACTATATCCACCGCATCGGGCGCACCGGCAGGGCCAGGCGCCACGGCGCGGCCTATTCCCTGGTCTCCAACTTTGCCGAGGGCATCCGGCTTGACGAGATCGCCAAAAACACGAGATCGGAGATCGAACGTGTGACCCTCGACGAAAACGGACAGCTCGTCCCCGTCCCGGCAAAAAAATAATTTTTTATGATGCGTAAGGAGGAACCTGTTATGAACGAATCGAAAAAACTCTATCGTGTGGAAGAAGGCAGAATGCTGACCGGCGTGTGCGGCGGCGTGGCCGAGTATTTCGACCTCGATCCGAACATCGTGCGCATCCTCTGGGTGGCCGCGTGCTTTGCCGGCACCCTCGGATTCTGGGCCTATGTGATCGCTTCCTTTGTCCTGCCCACAAAGAGCGACGTCTATCCGGGGTATTGATTGCGTGATAAACTTTCAGCCCCCCGCCCTGTCCGACAAGGACTGGGTGGACGATCTCCTGCGCACGCCCGCTCAGCGGGCGTGCGACTATAACTTTGCCAGCCTTTTTCTGTGGGGCCCCGTCTACAAGGCGCGCATCGCCCGTCTGAACGAACGGCTGGCGGTGCAGATCAAGCACCCGGTGGACTGCGCCTACCTCTGGCCCGTGGGCCGGGGCGACGTGCGGGAGGCCCTGGTCACCCTGGCGGCCGACGCCGCCGAGCTGGACAAGCCCTTCCGCCTCGTCGCCGTCACAGAGGAGCAGAAACAGATGCTTGAAGCGCTCTTTCCGGGGCGCTTTCGCTATGCCCAGGATCCCGCCGACGCCGACTATCTCTACCGGATCGACCGGCTGGCCGAGCTGACCGGCAAAAAGCTCCACGCCAAGCGCAACCACATCAACCGCTTTCTGAAGGACAACCCCACCTGGACCTACGAGGAGCTGACCCCCGCGAACCTCGGCGAGTGCCTGGTGATGGACGAGCAGTGGTATCTGCGCAGCCGTACCCGCGAGGGGGCCGCCGAGGATCGCCACCTGGACGACGAGGGGGGCGCCCTCCGCCGGGCCATGAAGCACTTCGGGCCGCTCCGCCTGGAGGGCGGCGTGCTCCGGGTCTACGGCGAGGTGGTGGCCTTCACCATCGGCGACCCGCTGGGCGGCGATACTTACGACGTCCATTTTGAAAAGGCCTACGGCGAGCTGCAGGGCGCTTACGCCATGATCAACCGCTGCTTTGCCCGCCAGGTGCGCGAAAAACACCCCGAGGTCGTCTACCTTAACCGGGAGAACGACCTGGGCCTGGAGGGGCTCCGCAAGGCGAAGCAGTCCTACTACCCCGACCTGATGGTCACGAAATACAGCGCCGGGCCGGCCGAAGGGAGAAGTCTGCTTTGATCGAGATCCGCCCATCGAAGGCGTCCGAGCTTCCGGCGCAGAAGGCGCTGTGGCAGACCTGCTTCGGCGACGACGGCGCCTTCATCGACCTCTTCTACGCGCGCTACTGCGCCCCGGAGGGGGTGCTGGTGCTGGCCGAGGACGGCGTCCTCCGCTCCATGGCCGCCATCCTGCCCATGGGCCTCCGCTTTCCCGACGGGACCGCGGGCAGGGCGGGCTATGTCTACGCCCTGAGCACCGACCCGGACGCCCGGGGCAGGGGCTTTGCCCGCGAGCTTTTGAACTATGCCGATTTTTATCTCCGGAACCGGGGGGCCGACTGCGTGATCACCGTGCCCGCCGCCGAAAGCCTCCACGGCTTTTTTGCCTCGGCGGGGTATGAGGCGTGTTTCTCCCACCGGCGGTCGGAGGTAACGCCCGGCGCGCTGCCGCCGACCCGCGCGGACGACGCCGTGACGCCGGCCGCCCCCGCAGATTACGGACGCATCCGCGAGCGCCTTCTGGAGGGACGGTTCCACGTCTCCTACGGCGAGCCGCTCCTGTCCTTTCAGTCGGAGGGCAGCCGCATGTTCGGCGGCGACCTCTGCCGCGTCACGGTGGACGGGGTGGAGGGCTGCGCCGCGGTGGAAGCCGCCTTCCACGGCCGCTTCCTCGTGAAGGAGCTGCTCATCCCGGCGCCGTGCCTCACGCGGGCCGCCGCCGCCGTCCTGCACGCCTTCGGCGCTTCCTCCTGCCAGCTGCGCACCCCCGTGTTCCTCGAGGGCCTGCCCGGCGGCCTCGTGCAGCCCTTCGGCAGGATAAAATGGTACGACCCGCGTCTCCGCCGGTCCTGCTCCGGGCCGGAGGCGGGATACCTCGGACTCGGCTTCGACTGACCCTCCGGGGACCGAAGCACATCAAACTGGGAAGTGAAACTATGGCAAAATTTTTGTTCAACCGCATCCTCATGGCCGCCCTCACCATCCTCATGGTGGCGGTCATCACCTTTTTCCTGATGAACGCCATCCCGGGCAACCCGTGGCTCAGTGAAAAAACGCCGCCGCAGGCCACCATCGACGCCCTCAACGCCAAGTACGGCCTGGACCAGCCCCTGCCCATCCAGCTCGTCAAATACCTGGGCAACGTCGTCCGCGGCGATTTCGGCGTTTCCATCAAGATGATGAAGAACTACCCGGTGCGCGACATCATCCTGCAGATGTTCCCGGTCTCGGCGCGCATCGGCATCTTCGCCCTGATCTGGGCCGTGCTGGTGGGCGTCCCGCTGGGCTGCCTGGCCGCCTACTACCGGGGAAAGGGCATCGACAGCGCCCTGCGGGTGGTGAGCACGCTGGGCGTGGCCACCCCGCAGTTCGTGGTGGCGGTGGTGCTCATGGTGCTGTTCACCGTCGGCGGCATGTTCCCCGTTTTCCCCAACACCTTCAATCTCAGCGACTGGAAGTCCTACGTCCTGCCCTGCTTCGCCCTGGGGCTCTACCCCATGTGCTACACCGCGCGGCAGACCCGCTCCTCCATGCTTGACGTCATCGGGCAGGAGTACATCAAAACGGCCCGGGCCAAGGGCCTCGGGACCCCCACGATCCTTTTCAAGCACGCCCTGCGCAACGCCCTCATCCCCGTCATCACCTATCTCGGCCCCCTCGCCGCCTTCGTCCTCTCGGGCGGCTTCGTGGTGGAAAAGGTCTTCAGCGTCCCCGGACTGGGCCGCTATTTCACCCAGAGCATCCTAAACCGCGACTATCCCATCATCATGGGCACGACCATCTTCCTCGCGGCCTTCATCGTGCTGATGAACCTCGTGGTGGACATCCTCTACCGCGTCGTCGATCCGCGCATCGAACTTTCAAAAGGGGGAATGTGAGCATGCCCGCCGTACAAACGAAAAAATTCCCCGTCGGCAATTTCCAGCCCGACATCGAGGACGTGCTGGACTGGAACACCCTGACCGACGCGGATTTCGCCCCGGCCTCCTCCGAGGAGAAGGAGCGCTTCATCGCCCAGCGCGAGAGCGTCTCCTACTGGAAGGACGCCCTGCGCAGGCTGAAGAAGAACACGGTGGCCATGATCTCCCTGGGCGTTCTGGCCTTCCTCGCCCTCTTCGCCTTCCTCGGCCCCTATTTCATCCCCTATACTTACGACCAGACCATCAAGACGAGCAGCAACCTGTACTACTACCACTTCTCCCTCGAGGACCAGCCCGTCGTCGACAAGGCGGTGGCGGACGCCCGGAACGCCGGGCAGAAGACGGTCTCGCAGCTCCAGGTCGCGGGGCAGCTCGGCATCCAGGCCAGGCCCTTCGGCTATTCCACCGAGGAGCTGCAGCGGATCGCCGCCGGCGAAAAGGTCTTCCCCCACATCTTCGGCACCGACACCCTGGGCCGCGACATCCTCGTGCGGGTCATGATCGGAACGCGCCTGTCCATGATCATCGGCGTGTGCGCCGCCCTTATCGTGCTGCTCATCGGCGCCACCTACGGCGCCGTCTCGGGCTACGCCGGCGGCCGGGTGGACGTCGTCATGATGCGCATCGTGGAGCTCATCTACTCCATCCCCGAGATCCTGGTGGTGCTGCTGCTGGTCACCACCCTCAAGCCGGTGATCGACGACTACACCATGTATCACCCGAGCGAGGCGCTGGCCAAATTCATCGCCATGATCGGCCCGTCCATCCTCTCCATCTTCATCGCGTTCGGCCTCCTCTACTGGGTGAGCATGAGCCGGATCATCCGCGGGCAGGTGCTCCAGCTCAAGCAGCAGGAGTACATCACCGCGGCCCGCGCCCTCGGCGCTTCGGGCGGCCGGATCATCCGCCGCCACCTGCTGCCCAACTGCGTGGGGCAGATCGTGGTCACCACCTGCCTCCAGATCCCGTCGGCCATTTTTCTGGAGTCCTTCCTCTCCTTCCTCGGCCTGGGCGTCTCGGCCCCGCTGACCAGCCTGGGCTCCATGGCCTCCGACGCCCTCGGCGGCATCTACACCTACACCTACCGGCTCCTCATCCCCGCCGTCATCCTGAGCGTCATGATCCTCGCCTTCAACCTGTTCGGCGACGGACTCCGGGACGCGCTGGACCCGCGCCTGAAAAAGTAGGAGGTACCGGAATGAACGAAAAGAAATTACTGGAAGTGAAGGACCTCAGGGTCTCCTTCTTCACCCCCGCCGGCGAGGTCAAGGCCGTGGGCGGCATCTCCTATGACCTCGATTACGACGAGATCATGGGCATCGTCGGCGAGTCCGGCTCCGGCAAAAGCGTGGAGGCCTACTCCATCATGGGTCTCCTCCAGCCGCCCGGCGAGGTCGTCGGCGGCTCCATCACCTTCGAGGGCGAGGACGTGCTCGCCTTTGACAAACGGAAGATGGAGCAGTTCCGCGGCAGCAGGGCCTCCATGATCTTTCAGAACCCCATGACCTGCCTCAACCCCGTCTATACCGTCGGGAATCAGCTGGTCGAGGCCCTGCGCACCCACAACAAGACCGTCTCCAGGGCCGAGGCCGAGCAGAAAGCCATGGAGATGCTCCGCCTCGTGGGCATCAACAACGTGGAAAAGCGCATGCGCCAGTACCCGCACGAGTTTTCCGGCGGCATGCGCCAGCGGGTCATGATCGCCATGGGGCTGATCTGCTCGCCCAGGCTGCTCATCGCCGACGAGCCGACCACGGCCCTGGACGTGACCATCCAGGCCCAGATCCTGGAGCTTATAAAGGACATCCAGCGCAAGACCCACATGGCCGTCATCTTCATCACCCACAACCTCGGCGTGGTGGCCGAGATCTGCGACAAGGTGTCGGTCATGTACGCCGGCCGGATCGTGGAGCAGGGCCCGGTGGACGACATCTTCTACCGTCCCGCCCACCCCTATACCCTCGGGCTGCTGCGCTCCATGCCCCGGGTGGACGCCGAGGAATACGAGCGGCTGATCCCCATCGAGGGCTCGCCGGTGGACATGCTCAACCCCCCCGAGGGCTGCCCCTTTGCCCCCCGCTGCGAGCACTGCATGAAGATCTGCCTGCGGAAAATGCCCCCCTATGTGGAACTCGGGGAAGGACACCGCTCGGCCTGCTGGCTGCGGGTGCGGGAGCGCGCGGCCGCCGGGGCCGAAACCAACCCGAAGGAGGGACGCGGCCATGCATGAGAACCGCCTGCTGGAGATCCAGCATCTGAAAAAATATTTCCCGGTCAAGGGCGTGAAGGGCCCCGGCGTACAGGCCGTGGAGGACATCTCGCTCTTCATCGACCGCGGCGAGACCCTGGGCCTGGTGGGCGAGTCCGGCTGCGGCAAGACCACCCTCGGCCGCACCATCCTGCGCCTGTACGAGCCCACCCAGGGCCGCATCCTCTACGGGAACACCCCCATTTTCGACAGCGGAAATTTCCCCCTGACCGACGAGGCCGGCAGGGAGACCAGAAGCCGCCCCGCGGCGGTGAACATGCTCCCTTACCGCCGCAAAATGCAGATCATCTTTCAGGACCCCTCGGCCTCCCTCGACCCCCGCATGACGGTGGGCGAGATCATCGGCGAGGCCATCGACATCCACCGCCTGGCCAAAGGCCGGGGCGAGCGCGCCGAAATGATCCGCGACCTCCTCTCCCGGGTGGGCCTGAACACCGAGCACGCCAACCGCTATCCCCACGAATTTTCCGGCGGGCAGCAGCAGCGGGTGGGCATCGCCCGCGCCCTCGCGGTGAAGCCCGAGTTCATCGTCTGCGACGAGCCCATCTCGGCGCTGGACGTGTCCATCCAGTCCCAGATCGTCAATATGCTGGAGGATATGCAGCACGAGCTTGGCCTGACCTATCTCTTCATCGCCCACGACCTGTCGGTGGTGCGCCATATCTCCAACCGCATCGGCGTGATGTACCTGGGCTGCCTCGTGGAGCTGGCCGAGAGCTACGAGCTCAACCGCCATCCCATCCACCCCTACACCAAGACCCTCCTCTCCGCCGTGCCCGTGCCCGACCCCAAGGCGAGCCGCACCCGCCGGCGCATCGTCCTGGAGGGCGACATCCCCAGCCCCATGAACCCGCCCGCTGGCTGCCGCTTCCACACCCGCTGCCCCTACGCCGTGGAGCGGTGCAAGCAGGAGGTGCCCGCGCTGAAGGAGTACGGGCCGGGGCATTTCGCGGCGTGCCACATTCTGGAATAATCAGGAAGATTTTTGTTTTTTCGGCATCCTGCTCTTTACAACGGTTTTGCGCGTGTGGTATAATTTTCCCGGTTTTATGGCTCGCGTATTCTGTCATTTCGACAAAACATGCCCTGCCAAAAAAAGTTTTGGAGGTAATATGATGAAACCCTGGAAGAAACTGTCCTCTCTGCTTCTTGCTGTTTTCCTGCTGGTCGGCCTGATGGCCGGCTGCGGCGGAAACACCGCCGCTCCCGCCGCAAGCTCCGCGGCTTCGGGAACCGGCTTCAACCTGTCGATCTGCCTGGCGTCCAACCCGCAGACCATCGACCCCGCCCTCAACTCCTCGCTGGACGGCGGGATCATGCTCCAGCACTTCTTTGAAGGCCTGATGAAGTATCAGGACGACGGCTCGGGCAACGCCGTGCTCACCAACGGCCAGGCCGCGAGCTATGACAAGGTTGCGAACACCGACGGCACCGTGACCTACACCTTCCACCTGCGCGACGGCATCAAGTGGAGCGACGGCAAGCCCGTGGTCGCCGGCGACTTCGTCTATGCCTGGCAGCGCCTGGTGACCCCCGCCACCGCCGCCGACTACAGCTACATGGCCGACATGGTGGTGAACGCCAACGAGATCATGTCCTCCGAGGCCGATCCCTCCACCCTCGGCGTCTCGGCGCCCGACGACGCCACCTTCGTGGTGAACCTGACCTACGACTGCCCCTACTTCCTGGAGGTGTGCGCCTTCCCCGCCCTGTTCCCCGTGCGCAAGGACATCATCGAGCAGTACGGCGACCAGTGGACCTTCAGCCCCGATACCTACGTCTCCAACGGCACCTATAAGATGAGCGAGTGGACCCAGAACGCCCAGATCGTCGGCGTGCGCAACGAGAACCACTACGACGCCGCCAACCTCGGCCCCGACTCCATCACCTTCAAGCTGATGGACGACGACAACGCCGCCCTGACCGCCTTCAAGGCCGGCGACCTCTCCTTCATCCAGAACGTCCCCGTGGACGAGATCGCCACCCTCAAGAGCGACGGCACCCTGAAGACCGCGGATTACATCGGCACCTATTACGTCAGCTACAATACGCAGAAATATCCCTTCAACGACGCGCGCGTCCGCGAGGCCTTCACTCTGGCCATCGACAGCCAGTATATCGTGGACAAGATCACCCAGACCGGCGAGACCCCGGCCACCGGCTTCGTGCCCGCCGGCATCAACGACGCCGAAGGCCCGGGCGGCAAGGACTTCCGCACCGTGGGCGGCGACTACTGGCAGGCCCCCACCACCGACGCGATCTACCAGGCCAACTGTGAAAAGGCGCGCAAGCTCCTGTCCGAGGCCGGCTATCCGGACGGCAAGGGCTTCCCCGTCGTGGAGTACCTCTATAACACCAACGACCGTCACCGCGTCATCGGCGAGGCCCTGCAGAGCATGTGGTCCAAAGAGCTGGGCGTAACCGTCAACCTCTCCAACCAGGATTGGGCGGTCTTCCTCCAGTCCCGCAAGGACGGCGATTACACCATCGCCCGCAACGGCTGGATCGCCGACTACAACGATCCCATCTCCTTCCTTGACATGTGGGTGACCGGCGGCGGCAACAACGACGCCCAGTACTCCAACCCGGACTACGACGCCGCTATCCAGGCCGCCAAGTCCACCTCGGTGCCCGCCGAGCGCATGGCCGCCATGCACAAGGCCGAGGACATCCTCATGGGCCAGGACTGGGTGCTCGGCCCCATCTACTTCTACGCCCAGTACTACTGCATCAACCCCAACCTCCAGGGCATGTACTACTCTCCCCTCGGCTTCTTCTTCTTCGGCTACACCCACATGGCTTAACCGCACTTCTTCGGAAGGCCGCCGCCCGCCGGGCGGCGGCCTTTTTTTGCGGTCTGATCCGATAAAAAATGAATTTTGTCGATTTTTATTTTACAAACCGCCCGTTTTTGTGATAAGATTTTTGTGTTTCCACGCAAACTTTGTATTTCGACTTGGTTTCAGAATCGGGAGGCGATCAGATGAAGACCTGGAAGCGGCTTTTTTCCCTGCTCCTGCTCACGCTCATGCTGGCAGCTCTGCCCCTCGGATGCGCCGGGACAGACGGCGGCGCCGCCGCGTCCGGCGAGGCGCCCTTCAACCTGACGGTCTGTCTGGCGCCCAATCCGGAATCCATCGACCCCGCCCTCAACGTCTCGGTGGACGGGGCGATCATGCTCCAGCATTTCTTCGAGGGGCTTATGAAATACCGTGACGACGGCTCGGGCAACGCCGTGCTCACCGAGGGCCAGGCCGCGCGCTACGACAAGGCCGTGAACGCCGACGGCACGGTGACCTACACCTTCCATCTGCGCGACGACATCAAGTGGAGCGACGGCAAACCCGTCGTCGCCGGCGACTTCGTCTATGCCTGGCGGCGCCTGGTGGACCCCGCCACCGCCTCGAGCTACTGCTATATGGCCGACATGGTGGTGAACGCCGACGCGATCATGCTGGGCACGGCCGCGCCCGATACCCTCGGCGTTTCCGCCCCCGACGACGCCACCTTCGTGGTGCAGCTCACCTACAACTGCCCCTACTTCCTGGAGATCTGCGCCTTCCCCGGGCTCTTTCCCGTCCGCCGCGACATCATCGAGCAGTACGGCGACCAGTGGACCTTCCGCCCCGAGACCTACATCTCCAACGGCACCTATAAGATGAGCGAGTGGACCCAGAACGCGCAGATCGTCGCGGTGCCCAACGAGTACCACTACGACGCCGCCAGCCTCGGCCCCGACTCCATCACCTTCAAGCTGATGGACGACGCGAACGCGATCTACAACAGCTTCCGGGCCGGCGACCTCTCCTTCATCGAGAGCGTCCCCACGAGCGAGACGGCCTCCCTCCTGGCCGACGGCACCATGTCGGCCGCGCATTATCTGGGCACCTATTTCGTCTCCTACCAGACGCAGCGCCATCCCTTCGACGACGCCCGCGTCCGCCAGGCGTTCACCCTCGCCATCGACAGCAACTACATCACCGGCACCCTTACCGGGACCGGCGAGACCCCGGCCACCGGCTTCGTGCCCTACGGCGTCTATGACGCGGAGGGGGCCGGCGGCAGCGACTTCCGCACGGTGGGCGGAAATTACTGGCAGGCGCCGGTCACCGACGAGGCCTACCAGGCCAACTGCGACAAGGCGCGCGCGCTCCTGGCCGAGGCCGGCTATCCGGGCGGCAACGGCTTTCCCGTCGTGAACTACCTGTACAGCACCGACGACCGCAACCGCGTCATCGCCGAGGCCCTGCAGAGCATGTGGGCCGCCGAGCTGGGCGTGACCGTCACCCTCACCAACCAGGACTGGGCGGTCATGATGCAGACCTGCCACGACGGCGACTACGACATGGCCAGCGGCATCTGGATCGCGGACTACAACGACCCCAGCTCCTTCCTTGACCTGTGGGTGAGCGGCGGCAGCAACAACATCGCCCGCTATTCCAGCCCCTCCTTCGACGCGGCCATGACGGCGGCCAAGTCCACCGACGTCCCCGCCGACCGCATGAAGGCCATGCACCAGGCCGAGGACCAGCTCATCGGCCGGGACTGCGCGCTCGCGCCCGTCTTCTTCTACACCTGCTGCTACTGCGCCGACCCCAGCCTGCACGGCGTCTTCTACAGCCCACTGGGCTACTTCTTCTTCGGCTATGCGCGCACGGACGCCCCGGCCGGCACGGGCAAGTGAGTATTTATTCATTTTTATCTTGATAGTATCCATTTTGTGTGAATAATCATAGAAATATGCTTGCATTTTCCAGGGATGTCATGTATAATCGCAGGAGATCGTAAGATGCTATCCCAAACAAACGAGGAGAGAATGAACGATGAAAACGATTCAAAAGACCGCCTGCCTGGCCCTTGCGCTCGTTTTGAGCATGGGACTGATGGCGGGCTGCTCCGCTTCCGGTTCCGCTTCCGCCACGCCGACCGCTGCGGCGACGGCAGGCCCGAAGCTGAAGATCCTGGATTCGAATTACGCCGTGGAGGACTACGCCATCTGCGTCGCGAAGGGCAACACCGAGCTGCTCAACGGCATCAACGGCGCCCTGGAAAGCCTGATCGCCGACGGCACGACCCAGAAGATCGTGGACAAATATATCAAGGGCACCGACAGCGGGCTGACCTTCCAGGCCGACGCCGAGGGCAAGCCCGAGCTGGTCATGGCCACCAACGCCGCCTTCCCGCCCTATGAGTTCTATCAGAACAACCAGATCGTGGGCATCGACGCCGAGATCGCCGCGGCCATCGCCGACAAGATGGGCAGAAAGCTGGTCATCGAGGACATGGAGTTCGGCTCCATCATCGCCGCCGTGCAGAGCGGCAAGGTGGACATGGGCATGGCCGGCATGACGGTCACCGAGGACCGCCTTAAGAGCGTGGACTTTTCCACCACCTACGCGACCGGCATCCAGTCCGTCATCGTCACCGCCGACTCCCCCATCACCAGCGTGGACGACCTGCGTGCCGACGGCGCCAACTATATGATCGGCGTGCAGCAGGACACCACCGGCGACATCTACGCCACCGATGAGTTCGGCGACGCGCACGTGGACCGCTACAACAAGGGCGCCGACGCCGTCCAGGCCCTGCTCACCGGCAAGGTCGACTGCGTCATCATCGACAACGAGCCAGCGAAGGTCTACGTCG
>CAZVHV010000010.1:0-10953 GCA_964627025.1 uncultured Oscillospiraceae bacterium
TCCTCTTTCGTTTGGTCACTGGCCCGTCGGGGTGAGCGGAAGGGGGAGGAGGGAGCCCCTCATGGGGGGCACGAGCATGGGCGTGCCCCCGGGGAGCAGGAGGGACTCCTCGCGGTCCCCGGCGTTGACGGCGGCGAGGACGGTCTCCCCGCCCAGGCTGCGGGTGAAGGCCAGCAGGCGGCCCTGCGCCTTCAGATAGCGGATGTCGCCCCGGCGCAGGGCGGGCAGGGACCGGCGGGCGCGGCCCAGGCAGGAGAACCAGCGGATGAGGGACTGGTCCTCCCCGCCCCACGGGAAGGTGCGGCGGTTGAAGGGGTCCTCGAACCCCTGCATCCCGGCCTCGTCCCCGTAGTAGAGGGTGGGCGAGCCGGGGAAGGCGAACATCACCAGGGCGGCCAGCCGGAGCCGCGCGGCCCCCAGGGCGTACTGCGCGGGCGTGAGCCGGAAGGCCCCGCGCCAGTCCTTGGTGTGGGCGCCCCCGTCCTCGCCGGCGCCCAGCAGGGTGAGGATGCGCGGGGTGTCGTGGGTGCCCAGCAGGTTCATGGCCGAGTAAAAGGCCGACTTCGGATAGTTTTCGCGCAGGGTCTCCATGGTGTCGCGGAAAGCGGCGGCGTCGCCGCCCAGCAGGAAGGCGAGCAGGGCGTTGCGGAAGGGGTAGTTCATGAGCCCGTCGCAGTGGCCGCCCAGCAGGTGTTTGCGGCGGACGCCGTAGGCGACCTTGGTCGAGCCGTCCTCCCAGACCTCGCCGATGACGACGGCCTCGCGCTTTTCCCGGCGCACCGCGCCGCGGAGCTTTTCGATGAAGGTGTCGGGCAGCTCGTCGGCCACGTCCAGCCGCCAGCCGTCCGCCCCGGCGCGCAGCCAGCGCCGGACGACCGAGGATTCCGCCCCCATGATGTAGTTCACATAGGACGGCTCGTTCTCGTTGACCGCGGGCAGGCTGTAGATCCCCCACCACGACGCGTATTTGTCCGGCCAGTGGGCGAAGGTGAACCAGGAGGCGTAGGGCGAGCTGAGGGACTGGGCGGCGCCCACGGTGGGATAGCTGCCGTCGCCGTTGAAATATTTGCTGACATAGCCGGTGTGGTTGAACACGCCGTCCAGCATCACGTGCATGCCGCGCGCGTGGGCGGCCTCGCACAGGGCGGAAAAGTCCTCCTCGGTCCCCAGCATGGGGTCGATCTTCTCGTAGTCCCCGGTGCCGTAGCGGTGGTTCTCGGCCGCCTCGAAGATGGGGCAGAGGTAGAGGGTCTCCACCCCGAGCGACTGCAGGTAGTCGAGCTTTTCCAGGATGCCCGCCAGCGAGCCGCCGAAAAAGTCGCGGTTGCGGACCTCGCCCGTGGCGTCGGGCAGGTAGTCCGGCTGGTCCTGCCAGTCCTGATGCACCGTCCGGCTGCCCACCATGCCGTCCGGGTCGGGGACGGCGGTGCGGCGGAAGCGGTCGGGGAAGATGTGGTAGGTCAGCCCCTCGCCGAACCAGGCGGGGACGGACGCGCTGCCGTCGTAGACGGTGAGCTGGTAGTCGCCCAGCGTCCGGCTCTGCCCGTCCGGCGTTTCCAGACGGAAGGAGTACCAGACCAGGCCGACGTAGCCGCCGGTGTTCAGCACGGCGGAAAAGACCTCGCGGTTGCCGTCCGGCCCCTGCCAGGTCAGCGGAATCTCGAAGGTCGCGTCGTCGCGGAACTCGAAGCGGGCGATGAGCACGCCGCGGGAAAAGCCCTCGTTCCGGTGGGGGCGCAGGGAAAAAGAGACCGACGCGCCCGACGGGACGGCGCCGTAAGGCTCCTTGTAGCGGGAGTCGCGGGGGTCAAAAATATAGAAATCGTTCACGGTATCACCTCAACAGAGTATCTTCGGTCGTCATTGCCTCCAGATTGTCCGAGGCGGTGAAGTAATAGTTCAGGATGTCGGCGGCGACGGCGCCCAGCTCGGAGCCGGAGCCGCCGTGCTCCACCACGATGGACATGGCGATCTCGGGGTCGTCGTAGGGGGCGAAGCAGACGAACACGGCGTTGGAGGCGCTGTCGCTGCTCACCTGAGCCGAGCCGGTCTTGGCGCCCACCTTGACGTTCAGGGACTTGAAGTAGCCGGACACCGAGCCCGACTGGGTGACCTCCAGCATGCCCGCCTTGACCGCGTCCAGGTTGGCCTGGCCGATCTGCACCGTGCTCGCCAGCTTGTCGTCGTAGCGGGAGACGACCTGGGAGAAGTCGCTGGATTTGACCGCCTTGAGCAGGTGGGCCGACCAGTGGTTGCCGCCGTTGACCAGGGTGGCCACGTAGTCCGCCAGCTGGAGGGGGGTGAAGCGGTTGTTCTCCTGCCCGATGGCGGCGGGCAGGACGTTGCCCTCGTACCAGTTCTGCCCGATGGAGGCTGTGTACTCCGGCCCGGCCACCACGCCGGTCTTCTCGGGGATCTCGATGCCGGTGGGGTCGCCCAGACCGAAGAGATGGGCGTAATACTCCAGCCGCTCGATGCCGAGCCGCCGCCCCGTGTCGTAGAAGAAGATGTTGCAGGAGTTGGTGATGGCCTGGGTGACGTTCTGCAGCCCGTGGGTGCGGTGGTACTGGCGGTAGATCCAGCACATGGGCTGGTAGTCCTTATAATAGGTGTACTTGCCCGTGTCGAGGATCTGGGTCTGGGGGGTGATGATGCCGTCCTCCAGGCCGCCGACGGCGGTGACCATCTTAAAGGTGGAGCCGGGCGGATAGGTGCCCAGGGTGGCCCGGTTGAAGAAGGGCTTGAGCGGATCGGCGGCGAGCGCGTTGTACTGGGCGGAGAAATTGGAGAGGTCGAAGGTGGGGTAGGAGGCCAGGGCCAGCACGTCCCCGCTTTTCACGTTGACCACCGCCACCGCCGCGCCCTGTGCCGTGGCCAGCTTGGGCACGTGCGCGGCGAGGGAGCGCTCCACCGCCTCCTGCAGGCGGATGTCCAGGGTGAGGACGACGTTTTGGCCCGGCTGCGGCTCGGTCTGGTAGACCTCGTTCACGACCTTGCCGCTGGTGTTGGTCTCGACGTCGCGGACGCCCTCGGTGCCGTGGAGGTAGGACTCGAACGCCTTCTCCACGCCGTCCTTGCCCACCGTGTCGTCCATGGCGTAGCCCTGCGACTGATAGGTCTGCCACTCGGTCTCGTCCATCTGGCCCACCCGGCCCAGGATCTGGGCGGCGGCCGAGGTGTAGTAGGTGCGGACGGTGGAGGGCGAGATCTCCACCCCCACCAGCCCGGTCTCCTTCACCCGCGAGATGAAGTCGATGTCCACGTCCCCGGCGAAGGTGTAGTCCACCCGGGTCACCTCCTGCGTGCGGAGGGACAGCTCGTAGAGGATGCCGAGCATGGCGCGGTAGTCCTCGGGCGAGAGCTGCGAGGCGTCCAGCTGGAAGTCGCTGTCGGCCGCCATCTGCGCCAGCATGGCGTCGGCGGAGACGGTGCCGGCGTCGGTGCTGCCGGTGCTGCCGGTGCCGCCGGCCGTGTCGTCCTGCGGCGCCGCGTCCAGCCGGGCGAGGAGGGCGTCCAGCCCGCTGTCGGTCCAGCCGCGCTTGGCGGCCAGGGAGGTGAAGCGGCTGCGCGCGGTGGACGAGGCGGTGTCCAGCGTATAGGTGAAGGGTGCGGTGGACGAGATGGGCAGGGTGTCGGTCCACGTCACGCCCTGTTCGCGGCAGATCTGGAGGAGGGAGAGAATGGTGCTGTTGCGGTTTTCTCCCATGAGCGGGACCGCGAGGTCGACCTTGTAGCTGGTGCGGTTGGACACCAGGACGCGGCCGTAGCGGTCGAGGATCTCCCCGCGCGCGGCCTCCACCGTTTCGGTGTTGGCGATCTTGCGCTGGGAGGAGGCGTAATATTCCGCGCCGTGCACGATCTGAAGATTATAAAGCACGCCCGTGAAGGTCAGCAGCAGGCAGGAAAAAATGATCAGAATGCCCCGCACGCGCCGGGGGAAGAGATTGTTGTCCAATTCCGGAGCTCCTTTCTCGGGGGTTCTCGCGTCACATCAGGGCCGTCCCGCCCACGCGGCGGTAGGCGGACCGGAAGATGAAGTAGACGATGGGGGAAAAGACCAGGGACCAGAGGATCTCGGGCAGGGCCACGCGCAGCATGGGGAGGAACGGGGCGGTGCCCAGGAAGAGGCGGCGGAGCATGCGCAGGGCGTCGACGGCGGCGAGGGCGCCGGCCGAGCAGAGCAGGAAGCCCCAGTAGTTTTCCTGCAGGGCGTACTGCGCGACCAGCCCGGCGGCGGCGCCGATGAGGGCGAGGGCGATGGTCATGCTTCCGTTGGCCCCGTAGTAGACCGCGTCGCACAGGACGCCCACCGCCAGCCCGAAGCCGGCGCCGCTCACGGGGCCCTCGAGCACCGCGACCGCCACGGCCGCCATGGGCAGCAGCACGGGGAACACGCCCAGAAGGGGGAGGCGGCGCAGCACCGCGGTCTCCAGGAACCAGACGGGGACGAGCCCCAGCCCGTAGATGAACCATTTGAAAATCAGAGCCTGCCTTGTCAACGCGTGTTACCTCCTGCTGCGCCTGCCGCGCGGCTAATCGACGATGTCAAACTGCTTGATGACGAAGACCTGGATCAGGTGGTCCAGATCGGCGCGGGGGGCGACCACCGCGTAGCGGCTCATGCCCGAGGGGTCGGTGTGGATGGACTCGATGGAGCCCACCACCAGGCCGGAGGGGTAGACGCCGCCCTTGCCCGAGGTGACGACCAGGTCGCCGGCCAGCAGCTCGGTGTTCTCGGGGAGGTAGCTCAGCTTGAGCCGCCCCTGGCTCATGAGGGAGAAGTCGCCCTCGAGGATGGCGGCGCTCTCGGTGCGCTCCACCAGGCCGCCCATCTCCAGCTCGGCGTCCACGACGGTGACGAGGGTGGACCAGTTCAGCCCCACCTCGGAGACGACGCCCACCAGCGTGCCCGTGTCGTCGATGACGCAGTCGTTCACCGCCACGTCCTGGGCCGAGCCCTTGCTGATGGTGAGGGTGGACGTCCAGTTGGTGGACGAGCGGGAGACGACGGTGGCCGACTCGAAAACGAAGTCGCGCCGCTTTTCCCGCAGCTGCAGCAGGTTGCGCAGCCGCTCGTTCTCCCGGCTGTCGGCCTCGCCCTCGCGGGCCTTCTGCTCGAGGTCGGCCACCTGCTTGCGCAGGGTCTCGTTCTCCTGCTCCAGCGACTGGTAGGAGAAGGTGTAGTTGTAGACGCCCTCCACCCAGCCGGCGAAGGAGGTCACCACGCCCTGGATGGGGGTGGTGACGATGCCCAGCACGTTGGAGAAGGGGTTGGCGCGCCCGCCCAGCAGGAAGGAGGTCACGGCGGTCACCGCCGCGAGCAGGACGGCGGCCAGGAGGACCAGAACCCCGTTTTCACGGAAAAATTTTTTCAAGCTCGTTTCTCCTTATCTGGCGGCGGCGAGCCGCAGGCAGTCGACGCCGAAGCGGGCGAGGATGGCGCGGAGCCGGTTCACGGGCAGGCCCATCACGTTGAAGTAGTCGCCGAAGACCCCCTCGGCCAGCAGGGCGCCGTAGCCCTGGATGCCGTAGGCGCCCGCCTTGTCCATGGGCTCGCCCGTGGCGATGTAGGCCTCGATCTCGGCGGGGGTCAGCGGGCGGAAGGAGACGGACGTGACCTCGTGCTCGGTGACGGCGTCGGCGCCGCGCCGCACGGTGACGCCGGTGTAGACCTCGTGCCGCCGGCCGGAGAGGGCGGTGAGCATGCGGAAGGCGTCGCGCGCGTCGGCCGGTTTGCCCAGCACGGCGCCGTCCAGCGCCACCACCGTGTCGGCGGCGACGATCAGCGCGCCGGGCGCGGCCTGCGCGGCCACGGCGGCGGCCTTCTGCGCCGAGAGCGAGCGCACCAGCTCGGCCGGGGAGAGGGCGGGGTCCATCCGCTCGTCGATGTCGGGGGAGATGATCTTGAAGTCCCGCAGCCCCATCTGTCCGAGCAGCTCGCGCCGCCGGGGGGACTGAGAAGCCAGAATAAGTTCCATTACAGTTTACCTCCGAGGGGCCTTGTCAGGTTCCGGTCGAGCCGAACCCGCCCGCGCCCCGCTCTGTTTCGTCCAGTTCGTCCACCAGCTCGGGCTCTGCCCGGACGATGGGCAGGACGGCCAGCTGGGCGATGCGGTCGCCGGGCCGGACGGTGTAGGGGGTGTCCGAGAGGTTGGTGAGCCCCACCCGGATCTCGCCGCGGTAGTCGCTGTCGATGACGCCCACCCCGTTGGACAGGCAGACGCCGTGGCGGACGCCCAGCCCGCTGCGGGCGAAGACCAGGGCGACGCAGTCGGCCGAGGGGAGGGCGACGGCGACGCCCGACGGGATGGAGACGAGGGCGCGCGGGGCGATCTCCACCGGCGCGTCGGTGCAGGCGCACAGGTCCATCGCCGCCGCGTCCTCGCTGGCGTAAAAGGGGACCGGAAGCTCGGTCCCGATTTTGGGGGATACCGCTTTGATCTTCAGCTTCATGGCTGCTCCTATTCCACATCCCGGTAGTAGAGACCCCGGGTGTAATCGTTGGGTTCGTAAGGGCCGAGGCCCAGATAGCGCTCGGTGACCCGCACGCACTCGCGCGGGGTCTCGGTGGTGAACATCAGCCGCGCGCCCCACAGCCCGAGCCTGCGGTAGTCCTCCTGCCGGTCGGCCAGGAAAAGGGTCCTGGCGTTGAGCAGCTCGCTGCGGCAGCCCCACGCCTTCACGACGGGGAAGCCGGCCCCGGTGCGGTCGGTGAGGAGATTCTGGTTTTCGCAGGCGCACGCGCCGTCGCGGGCCTTGAGGATGCAGTTCTCGGTGATCATCAGGGGCAGGCGGCCATATACGATCATCTCTATGTCGATGGGTTTGGAGATATCCCGGATCCGGGCGAGCCTGAGCTCGAAGGAGGCGGCGGCCGAGACGAAGCCGAGGTCTTTCAGCTCCTCGAGGGCGGGGCTGTTGTAGGCCCCCAGCCCGTGGTCGGCGCGGAGGGTGAAGCCCATCCCCCCGGCGAAGGCGGCGAGGCCCAGGCTGCCCGTCAGCGCGTCGGTGACGCCCAGCGCCCCGGCCGCCTCCAGCTCTTCGCGCAGGCGGGGCAGCTCGCGGTCCCAGGCGATGCGGGGCAGAGCGGCGGCAACCGCCGCGCCGCGGCGCATGGCGTCGGCCACCCGGCCGGGGTGGGCGGCGATCTCGTCGGTGGGGAGGTAGATGAGCCCGGGCCGCAGGGCGGCGAGCTCGGGCGTCAGCTGCGCGGCGCTGCGCAGGGATACGGTAAGTATAGGCGCTTCCCGCCGGTTTTCATACCGCGCGCCGGGGCGGAATGCGGCGTGCCGCCGCGCGGGGGGCGCGGTGCGCAGGGCGCTCAGAGCGTCAAGGACCTCGCGCCGCATGGCGTTGAGGGCGGACAGGGGCAGGGAGAGGCCGGGCGCGACGTGCGCGTGTACCGCTTCGCAGCGGTAGGGGGTGCCGCCCGTCTTGGCGAGCTGGGCCGAGACCTCCTGCTCGGTGAGGGCGCGGGTGCGGGCGGCCTCGGGAACGGGGCCCGCGGCGGCTGCGGTATGGCCGTCGGCGTCCCCGGCTTCCAGCCGCGCCGGCTCGCCGGGGCGGAGGAAGGCGCGAAGGGTGATGGGCACGCGCGCCGCTTCGCCCTTCCGGTAGGAGGCGCGGGCGGCGGCGAACAGCTCGGACGGCTCGGGCTCCTGCCCGCGCACGCCGAACATGTCCGGGCCCTTCCGGCCGGTGAAATAGCCGTCGGTGAAGCCCTGGCGGGAGAAGGCGGCGGCGAGGTCGCGCAGCTCCCGGGCGGTGGGCTCGCGCCGCTCGCGGAGGGCGGCGGCGTAGATGGAGGTGACGACGGCGACGTATTCCGGCCGTTTCATCCGGCCCTCAATCTTGAGGCAGGCCACGCCCATCTCCTCCAGCTCGCGCAGGTGGCCGACCAGGGACATGTCCTTCAGCGAGAGGGGGTAGCCGTCGGGCCGGCCGTCCCAGCCGTAGGCCATGCGGCAGGGCTGGGCGCACAGGCCGCGGTTGCCGCTCCGCCCGCCGATGACCGAGGAGAGGAAGCACTGGCCGCTGTAGCACATGCACAGGGCGCCGTGGACGAAGACCTCGATCTCGATGGGCGAGCGGGCGCAGATCCCGGCGATGGCGTCGCGGCTCAGCTCGCGCGAGAGCACCGCCCGGGTCATGCCGAGGTCGGCGCAGCGGCGCACGCCGTCGAGGTTGTGGACGGTCATCTGGGTGGAGGCGTGGACGGGCAGGTCGGGGACGGTCTGCCGGAGCATGCGCAGCACGCCGAGGTCCTGCACCAGCACCGCGTCGGCCCCCAGCTCGGACGCCTCGGCCGCGCAGCGGGCGGCCCCGGGCAGCTCGCGGTCGGCGAGCAGGGTGTTCAGGGTGAGGTAGACCCTGGCCCCGCGGAGATGGCAATAAGAAACCGCCGCCGCAAACTCCTCCCTGGAAAAGTTTTTTGCATTGCGGCGGGCGTTGAATTCCCCGTATCCAAGATAAACGGCGCCCGCGCCGGACTGCACGGCCGCGGTAACCGCTTCCGGCGAGCCGGCGGGCGCTAACAGTTCGAGCATGGTTTCCTCCGAAATTTAAAACGGTACGACGGCCGCGGGGGCCGTTATTTTTTGTTCTGGAGCCGGAAGATCTCGCGCTTGGCCTCGGAGAGCTCCAGCTTGATGCGGGCGGAGTCGTCTAAATATTCCTTGAGCTGGCGGCGCAGGTTTTCCGCCGTCTCCACCTCCTTGAAATAGGCGTCGGCGATGTTCATGGCGGTCAGCACGGCGCTGTCGGCGACGGAGAGCTTGGCCGAGTCCATGACCTGGCGGATCTGCGCGTCCACATGGGCGGCGACTTTATAAATGTAAGCATCGTCCTCGACGGCGACAAGGTTGTATTCCTGCCCCGCGACGTTGACGGTGACACGGTTCTTCATGGGCGGCGCCTCCTGCTTTATAATGAAAATATTATAACACATGCGGCGCGAATTAAAAATATCTTTCTGCGACATTTTACAATTTTCGGCCCCCCTCGCCGCATGCGCGCTTTTCCTGTTTACGCGGGGGGGATTTTCATGTAAAATAGGGGGAAAAGAACGAGAGGAGGCAGGGCGCGTGAGCCAGCATATCTCCATGCCGGGCGGCGTGGTGTCCATGACCGGGGAGGCCGCGGGGCGGCTGATCTCGGCCGGAAACGGGGACGCCGCGCTGCTCTACCTCTGCCTGCTCCAGACCGGCGGCAGCCTCGCCGCCGCGCGCAAGCCGCTGAAGTGGACCGAGGAGCGCCTTCTGGAGGCGCATGGCGCGCTGGTCGCCCTGCGGCTGGCGGCCCCCGAGGCGGCGGCCCCCGAGGCCGCGCCGCCCGTGCCCGACGAGCCGCCCGAGTACTCCGCCGCCGACATCGCGCAGGAGATGGAGAGCGGCTCGGCCTTCCCGGCGCTGGTCGCCGAGGTGCAGCGGCGGCTGGGCAAGGTGCTCTCCACCACCGACCTGAAGATCCTCTACACCGTCTACGACTACCTTGCCCTCCCGGTCGAGGTGATCCTGCCCCTCGTGATGTGGTGCGTGCGGCAGACGCAGGAGAAGTACGGCCCCGGCAGGCGGCCCACCCTGCCCCAGATCCGCGCCGAGGCCTTCCGCTGGAAGCGCCGGGGGGTGGACACCGCCGAGGCGGCCGAGGAGTATCTGAAGCGCGTGTCCCGCCTGCGCGAGCAGAGCGCCCGCCTGCTCCCGCTGGTCGGCGTGACCGGCCGCGCGCCGGTGGAGGCCGAGCGAAAATTCCTCGAGGCGTGGTCGGAGATGGGCTTCGAGGACGAGACCGTGCGCCTCGCCTATGAGAAGACCGTGCTGAAAAAGCAGGCCATGAACTGGCCATACATGAATTCCATCCTGCGCAACTGGAACCAGAAGGGGCTGCACACCCTGGCGCAGGTCCGCGCCGAGGAGACCGACTACCGCCGCGACATGCGCGACCTGACGCGGGGGCCGGAGCCCCGGCAGCAGCCCGCCGGCGCGGCGGACAAGCGGGTGCGCGAGGACATGGAGCGGATGCGCCGCTTTTTGGAGGATAGGAAACGCGAGGAAGGGGACGACTGACGATGTATGACGCCAATGTGCTGCGCCGGGCCGCCGCCCGGCTGGAGCAGCTGCGCGAGGCGCGGGCCGCGCAGCTCGCCGAGCGGCGGGCCGAGGTCTGCCGCAGGGCGCCCGAGGTGGCGGCCATCGACCGCCGGCTCCGTCACACGATGGCCGAGATCATCGCGGCGGCCCTGCGCGGCGGCGACGACCCCGGCTCGGCCATCGGGGCGGTGCGCGCGCGCAACCTGGAGCTGCAGGCCAAACGGGCGGCCCTGCTGGTCGAGGCGGGCTACCCCGCCGACATCCTGGACGACAAGCCCATGTGCCCCAAGTGCGGCGACACCGGCTGGCGGGGCGCCGAGATGTGCGACTGCCTCAGGGCGCTGTGCACGCAGGAGCAGATCCGCGAGCTCTCCAGCATGCTCGACCTGGGCGACCAGTCCTTCGACACCTTCCGGCTGGACTGGTACAGCGACCGCGTCTGGCCGGGCGAGGGGCGCTCGCCCCGGGAGAACATGGAGTTCATCTACGAGGTCTGCCTCAACTACGCCCAGAAGTTTGGGAAATTCTATTTCAAGAACCTGTTTTTGAGCGGCCCGCCCGGGCTGGGCAAGACCTTCCTCTCCGCCTGCATCGCCCGCACCGTGTCGGAAAAAGGCTTTTCGGTGGTGTACGACACCGCCGCCAACGTCTTCGCCCGGTTCGAGACGCAGAAGTTTTCCAAAGACACCGACGACACCCGCGAGGCCGCCGACGAGACCCGGCGCTATTTAAACTGCGACCTGCTCATCCTGGACGACCTGAGCAGCGAGTTCACCACCCCCTTCGTCCAGTCCGCCCTCTACCGCATCATCAACGGCCGCCTCGTCGCGGGGCGGCAGACCGTGATCTCCTCCAACCTCAGCAT
>CAZVHV010000010.1:10963-12942 GCA_964627025.1 uncultured Oscillospiraceae bacterium
CAAATATTCCCCGCAGGTGACCTCCCGCATCGAGGGAGAGTACCGGGTGCTGCCCTTTTTCGGGGAGGACATCCGCATCCTGCGCAAGCAGAAGCTTTGAAACGGCGAGCGCCGGGACCTGAAAGGTCCCGGCGCTTTTTTTTCGGCGTTTGCTCAGACGGGCAAAGTTTCCAGCGCGTCCGGCCCGGGGACGACCGCGACGGGCTCGCCCGCGGCGCGGATGCCGCCCGCCGCGTCCTTGAGCCCGTTGCCGGTGACGAGCGAGACCACGCGGGACCCGGGCGGGATGAGGCCCAGCTCCAGCGCTTTTTTCACCCCGGCGGTCCCGGCGGCCCCGGCGGGCTCGGCGAAGACCCCCTGGGTGCGCCCGAGCAGGCGCATGGCGGCCAGGATCTCCTCGTCCGAGACGTTGACGGCGATCCCGTCCGATTCGCGGATGGCGCGCAGGGCCTTGTCCGGGTTGCGGGGCACGCCCACGGCAATGCTGTCGGCCAGGGTGTTTTCCTCCATGGGCCGCCAGGGCGCGCCCTCCAGGACGGCGCGGTTGATGGGGCAGCACCCCTCGGCCTGCACCGAGATCAGCCGGGGCAGGCGGTCGATGAGCCGGATGGCGTAGAGGTCGCGGAAGCCCTTCCACACCCCCGCGATGGTGCAGCCGTCCCCCACCGAGACCGCCACGAAGTCGGGCGTCCGCCAGCCGAGCTGCTCGGCGATCTCGAACGAGACCGTCTTCTTCCCCTCCGAGAGGTAGGGGTTGACGGCGGCGTTGCGGTTGTACCACCCGAAGCGCTCGATGGCCGCGGCCGAGAGGCGGAAGGCGTCCTCATAGGACCCCTGCACCGAAAAGACATGGGCGCCGAAGATCATGAGCTGGGCCACCTTGCCCGCCGGGGCGCGGGCGGGGACGAAGATATAGCTCTTCAGCCCCGCGGCCGCCGCGCTGCCCGCCAGCGAGGAGGCGGCGTTGCCGGTGGACGAGCAGGCGACGGTGTCCGCCCCCGCCTCGAAGGCCTTGGCCACCGCCAGGGCCGACGCCCGGTCCTTGAGCGAGCCGGTGGGGTTCTGCCCGTCGTCCTTGATCCAGAGCGCGCGCAGGCCCAGCTCGGCCGCCAGCCGCCCGGCCGGGTAGAGGGGCGACCAGCCCACCCGCAGCGGGGGCGGGACGGTGGTCTCCTCCACCGGCAGCAGCGCGCGGTAGCGCCACATGGTGTGGGGCTGCCCGGCGAAGAGGGCCGGGGTGAGGGTCCGGCGGATGGCGGCGTAGTCGTACCGGATATCCAGCACCCCGCCGCAGGCGCAGGCGGTGAGCCGGGGCACGGCCTCGTACTCCCGGCCGCACCGGACGCAGCGCGCGCAGAGAACATGCTTCATAAAAATCCCTCCGATCTTCGGTTTTTACGGGCGGGTCACAGCGCGCGGAGCAGGCCCGTCGCCTCGTTGAACTCCCCGATGAGGGCGTCCAGCGCGTCCGCCTGCCCGTGCACGCCCTTCCACGTCTTCTCCTCGTCGTACCAGAGGTCGTTCAGCTCCCCGGCCGTCCGGCCCTGCTGCTCCACCCAGGTGTAGTATTTCAGGTTGTGGACGCGCTTGCGCCCGCGGTAGTCCAGCTCTTCCATCGCGTCGGTGCGCAGCCCCAGCATGTGGAGATGATGGTCGAGGGCGGCCGCCCTGCCGTCGTAGGGGCCGTACCGGTCGGCCAGCTCGGCGATGCGCGAGGCGTACATCGCGGCCGAGTCGGTGAGGACGGTGGCCACCGCGTCGTGTTCGGTCAGCTCGTAGTATTTGGCCATCTTGATGCAGCACAGCACGTTGGCGATGCCCGAGATGCCGAGCAGGGGGAGCTGCGCCGCGACCGCCGGGTCCACCCCGGCCTCCTCGGTCAGGTAGCGGAGGCCCGCCGGGTCGTTGAACAGGCGCAGGAGGCGCTGGCTGTCCTCGTCGTCGATGTCGATGACCATGTCGGTGTTCCGAACGTTGTG
>CAZVHV010000010.1:12952-16730 GCA_964627025.1 uncultured Oscillospiraceae bacterium
TCCACTGCATCGGTATCTCGTCGTCCACGGCCACCGCCACGTCGGTGTTCTTCACGTTGTGGATCCAGGGGATGTGCTTGTCGCCGATGCCCTCGATCCGGTGGCCGCCGAAGCCGTTGGCGAGGATGGTGGGGCACTGCAGGGCCTCGCCCACCGCCAGCTTGAGCCGGGGATAGGCCTCCTTCAAATAGTCGCCGCAGCCGAGGGTGCCCGCCGAGCCCGAGGTGAAGCAGGCCCCCGCGAGCCGGTCGCCCGGCCGCTTCGCCGCCTCGAAGGCCTCGGCGATGGCCGGCCCGGTGACCGCGTAGTGCCAGAGGTGGTTGCCCATCTCCTCGAACTGGTTGAAGATCATCACGTCGGCGCGGGTCTCGCGCAGCTCCCACGTCTTGTCGAAAATCTCCTTCACGTTGGACTCGCAGCCGGGGGTGGCGATGACCTCGCCCGCGATCTGGGAGAGCCACTCGAACCGCTCGCGGCTCATTTCGGCGGGGAGGATGGCGACCGAGTCTACGGCCAGGAGCCGGGAGTTGAAGGCGCCGCCCCGGCAGTAGTTGCCCGTGGACGGCCAGACCGCCTTCTGGCGGGTGGCGTCGAACTGGCCGGTGACCAGGCGGGGCACCAGGCAGCCGAAGGCGGCCCCCACCTTGTGGCAGCCCGTGGGGAACCACTTGCCCACCAGGCAGAGGATGCGGGCGGGGACGCCGGTGAGGGCGGGCGGCAGCTCGAGGCAGTTGGGCGCGCCGAAGAGCCCGCCGTACTCCTTCGGCTCGTTCTTCCACGTCACGCGGAAAAGGTTGAGCGGGTCGAGGTCCCACAGCCCCACCGTCTTCAGCCGCTCCAGGACGGGGGCGGGGATGGTCTCCGGGCGCCGCATCTGGGCGAAGGTGGGGATGATGACCCCGTTCTCCCGGGCTTTTCTGACGTTGCGGGCGAGGCTCTCCCGCCGTATGGTGAGGTCGATCACTGGGCATCCTTCCTTTCCCCTCCATCATAGCACGCGGGCCGCGGAAATCAAGCCGAATCCCGATTGACAGGGGGGTTCGCTGTGGTATGATGGGGATAGAAAAAAGGAGGGCGCGATATGGATTGCAACGCGGTAAAACGGGCCGCCGAGGGGTACCGGGCCGATATGACGGGGTTCCTGCGCGATCTCATCCGGATCCCGGGCGAGAGCTGCGGGGAGGAGGCGGTGGCGCGGCGCGTCCTCGCCGAGCTGGAGCGCCTGGGCTTCGACCGGGCCGAGATCGACCCCATGGGCAACGTGCTGGGCCGCATGGGCGGGGGCGCGACCCTCATCGCCTACGACGGCCACATCGATACGGTGGGGACGGGCGCGCGCGGCGGCTGGAGCTTCGACCCCTACGAGGGCTATGAGACCGACGCCGAGATCGGCGGCCGGGGCGCGTCCGACCAGCTGGGCGGCGTGGCCGCGGCGGTCTACGGCGCGAAGATCATGAAGGACCTCGGGCTGATCCCGCCGGGGTACGCCGTCCTCGTCACGGGCACCGTGCAGGAGGAGGACTGCGACGGCCTGTGCTGGCAGTATCTCCACACCGTGGAGAAGATCACGCCGGAATTCGTGGTTCTCACCGAGCCGACCGACGGGCAGATCTGCCGCGGGCAGCGCGGCCGGATGGAGATCCGGGTGGAGGTGAAGGGGGTCTCGTGCCACGGCTCGGCGCCCGAGCGGGGGGACAACGCCATCTATAAAATGGCCGACATCGTGCGGGAGGTCCGGGACCTGGGCGGCCGGCTGGGCAGCGACCCCTTCCTGGGCCGCGGCACCCTGACCGTCTCGCAGATCTGCTCCGGCTCGCCCTCGCGCTGCGCCGTGGCCGACCTGGCGGCCATCTCCATCGACCGCCGCCTCACCGCCGGCGAGACCTGGGAGGGCGCGCTGGAGGAGCTCCGGGCCCTGCCGTCGGTGCGGAAGTACGGCGCGGAGGTGCGCATGTACGACTACGACCGGCCGTCGTGGACCGGGCTTTCCTATCCGACCGCGTGCTGCTTCCCGGCCTGGGTGCTCCCGGAGGACCACCCGGCGGTGCGGGCCGCGGCCGCGAGCCACGAGGCGCTGTACGGCCCGCCGCGGATCGGCAGGTGGACCTTCTCCACCAACGGCGTGTCCATCATGGGGCGCTACGGCATCCCCTGCGTCGGCTTCGGGCCGGGCCGGGAGGAGGAGGCGCACGCCCCCGACGAGAAGACGTGGAAGGACGACCTGGTGCGCTGCGCGGCGGTCTACGCCGCCCTGCCCGCGCTGTACGCCGGGGCAAAGTGAAAGGAGGCGCGCGCCATGCGCAGTGAATACAGGCAGATCATCCGGGAGGTGGAGTCCCTCGACCTCGGAAGGATGTATCAGGACGATTTTTTCCTCACCTGGGACAAGACCGGGGACGAGCTGGCCGGGGTGCTCGCCGTGGCCGACGCCCTGCGCGACCTGCGCGGGCGGAACATTTCGCCCCGGCTGTTCGACTCCGGGCTGGGCGTCTCCCTCTTCCGGGACAACTCCACCCGCACGCGGTTCTCCTTCGCCGCCGCCTGCAACCTGCTGGGCCTCGCGGTGCAGGACCTGGAGGAGGGGAAGAGCCAGCTCGCCCACGGCGAGACGGTGCGCGAGACCGCCAGCATGATCTCCTTCCTGACCGAGGTCATCGGCATCCGGGACGACAAATATATCGGCCGCGGCCACGCCTACATGCAGGCGGTGGCCGACGCGGTGGAGGAGGGCTATCAGGACGGGGTGCTCGCGCAGCGCCCGTCGGTGCTGAACCTCCAGTGCGACATCGACCACCCCACCCAGTGCATGGCCGACCTGCTCCACATCATCCGCCACTTCGGCGGGGTGGAGAACCTAAAGGGCAAAAAGCTGGCCATGACCTGGGCCTACTCCCCCTCCTACGGCAAGCCCCTCTCGGTGCCGCAGGGCATTGTCGGGCTGATGACCCGGTTCGGCATGAACGTGGTGCTGGCCCACCCCGAGGGGTACGGCATCATGCCCGAGGTGGAGGACCGCGCCCGCGCCAACGCGGCCCGGTCGGGCGGCTCCTTCCTCAAAACGTCCTCCATGGACGAGGCCTTCCACGGGGCCGACCTGGTCTACCCCAAGAGCTGGGCGCCCTTCGCCGCCATGGAAAAGCGCGCCGCCCTCCGCGAAGCCGGGGACGAGGCGGGCATCGCGGCGCTGGAGAAGACCCTGCTGGCGCAGAACGCCGGGCACAAGGACTGGACGTGCACCGAGGAGAAGATGGCCCTCACCCGCGGCGGGCAGGCCCTCTACCTCCACTGCCTGCCGGCCGACATCACCGGCGTCTCCTGCAAAGCCGGCGAGGTGGACGGAGCGGTCTTTTCGCGCTACCGCGTCCCGCTCTACCGCCAGGCGTCGTGCAAGCCCTATATCGTCGCCGCCATGATCCTCCTCGCCCGGACCGAGGACCCCGCCGCCGCCCTCCGGGCGCTGGAAAAGCGCGGGACCCCGCGCCGGAACGGATAGCCGGGAAAGGGAGTGCTTGCTTTGAAACGCATCGTCCTCGCCCTGGGCGGCAACGCGCTGGGCGACAACCTCCCCGCGCAGATGAAAGCGGTGAAGAAAACGGTGAGGGCGGTCGCCGACCTCGTCGAGGCGGGCCATCAGGTGGTCCTCACCCACGGCAACGGCCCGCAGGTGGGCATGATCCACCTCGCCATGACCGAGCTCTCGCGCGGGCACCCGCAGCACCCCATCGCGCCCCTCTCGGTCTGCACCGCCATGAGCCAGGGGTACATCGGCTACGACCTC
>CAZVHV010000011.1:0-16523 GCA_964627025.1 uncultured Oscillospiraceae bacterium
TGATGCGTGCGGGGGAAAAGGTCTACCGCGACCGCTTTCCGGAGCCGGTAGCCGCGCGCCTCCAGGGCCTTGACATCGCGGGCCAGCGTTCCCGGGTCGCAGGAAACATAGACGATCCGGCCGGGCGCCATGTCCGCAATGGCGCCGATCACGGCGGGGGACAGCCCCTTCCTGGGCGGATCGACGCAGATCACGTCCGGACGGACGCCCTCCGCCGCGAGGGCCGCCGCCGCTTCTCCCGCGTCGGCGCAGAGAAACTCGGCGTTGGAGATGCCGTTGCGCGCGGCATTTTCCTTCGCGTCCCTGACCGCCTCGGGCACCACCTCGGCGCCGATGGCCCGTCCCGCGTTCTTTGCCATCGTCAGGGTGATGGTGCCGATGCCACAGTAAAGATCGAGCACGGTCTCGCCGCCGGTGAGGGCGGCAAACTCGGCCGCCTTGCCGTAGAGCACCTCGGTCTGCGCCCGGTTCACCTGATAGAAGGAGGGCACCGAGATGCGGAAGGTCAGGCCGCACAAAACGTCCTCCAGCGTATCCTGTCCCCACAGGGTGCGGTAGCGCTCGCCCAGGATGACATTGGTCGCCTCCTCGTTGACCGCCAGCACGATGCCGGCCAGCCCCGGCTCGGCCGCGCGCAGCGCGGCGACCAGCTCGGCCTCCCGCGGGAGACTGCGCCCGTTGGCCACGACCGCGCAGAGCGACTGCCCGGCGGCGTTGGTGCGCACATACAGGTGGCGCACCAGCCCCCTGTGCGCCGTCTCGTCATAGGCCGGAACGGCAAAGCGCACCATCCAGTCCCGAAGCGCGTTCCGGAGACGGGCGGCCGACTCGGGCTGAAGGAGGCAGTCGGACACGTCGATCACGTCATGGCTCCGGGCGCGGTAGAAACCGATTTTAGGGGCGCTCTCCCCCGCCGAAACGGGAAATTGAACCTTGTTTCGATAACGAAGCGTATTTTCCGCTCCGTATATTACAGAAACAGTGCAGTCCACGCCGCCGATCCGCCGAAGCGCGTCCTCCACCCGCCTGCGTTTCAGCTCCAGCTCCTCCTCATAGGACATGTGCCGCAGCTGGCAGCCGCCGCACTTCGGGAAGTGCGGGCAGTCCGATTCCTGCCGGGCGGGGGATGGGGTGAGCACCCGCACGGCTTTGCCCCACAGGGCGGATTTTCCCACCTTGAGCAGCTGCACGTCGCAGACCTCGTCCCGGAGCGCCCCGGCGACAAAGACCACCTGCCCGTCCAGGCGGGCCACGCCCGCTCCGTCGCTGGCATAGCCGTCGACGGTCAGGCGGTAAATTCTATTTTTTTCCGGCTTTACCATGGGATCAGAATATCCTCCAATTTATCTTTTGGGATGGAAAACTGCGGCATGCCCAGCGCGCGCGGGCCGAGGGCATAGGTCTGGTAATAGATCACCAGCGCGTCCCCGGTGAGATAAAAGCAGTTGGGGTCAAAGGCGCTCTCCAGTTTGTCCGGATCGTAGCGCGGCGTGCCGCCGTCCGATTCCCGGGCCGCCAGCGCTTTGACTTCCGCAAGCACCCTGGGGCCGTACACGTCGGAAGCGACGGAGAACAGGTCGTCCAGCTTCAGCTTCTGCCCGGTGGACAGATTGAAGGTGTCGCTGAACAGGAAGGTGTCGCCGTACGCGCCGCCGCTGTAGATATAATGGGTGCGCAGGATGCTCGCCATGCTGTCGGTGACGAGGGTGGCGTCATAGGTCTGCTCGTCGGTGTAGGGCTGATAGTCGTACTTCATCGTCTTGGAGGTCTCATAGTCATCGTACGCCCAGCCCGCCATTTCCTCGGCGTTCTTGGTCAGCGCCTCGCCCTCGGCGCTGTAGTAATCGTTGATGGCCGTCCACGCGGCCGTGGAGGGCTGGTTGGTGATCTTGGGCAGGAGATAGCTTGCGGTCATGACCGTTTCGCCGGTCTTGTCGTCTGTCTTGGTAAAGCCGAACTGCGCCGCCCCCCATGCCGGCCGGGCGGAGGCCGAAGCGGAGGGGGATTCGGCCGCAGGCGCCCCGCTCGCTTCGGGCGAAGGGGACGCCGCACTGCCGCCCGCGCAGGCGGACAAAAGCAGCAGCAGGCAAAAACAGAAGAGTCCTTTTTTCACGGTGCACCTCCCCGGAGCGGGCAAACCACGGCGGTTCGCGGCATCGCGCCCTCCGTTCCGCCGCAGGCGGCCTGCCGGAGAAGGCGCACATCCTCCCCGATATTGTATCATATCCTGGAATCTGATTGCAACTTTGCCTTTTTACCCAAATTCATAAATTCTTCTTTATTTATGGTGGGCCTGTGTGTTATACTACTGAGTTGAATTCGCGTCATCAATTCCTTATATTAAAGGTTTTTCAGAAAGGTTCATTGTGATATGGGTGTTTTTTCTAAAATATTCGGCACGCGCTCTCAGCGGGAACTCAAATCCATCCATCCCCTCGTGGATAAGATCGAGGCTCTGGAAGAGGAGTACCGCAGCCTCACCGATGCGCAGCTGCAGGCCAAGACAGCCGAATTCAAGGCGCGCTACCAGAACGGCGAAAATCTGGACATCCTGCTCCCCGAAGCGTTTGCCGCGGTGCGGGAGGCTGCCGACCGGGTGCTCGGCCTGCGTCCCTACCGGGTGCAGCTGATCGGCGGCGTCGTCCTGCATCAGGGGCGCATCGCCGAGATGAAGACCGGCGAAGGCAAGACCCTGGTCGCCACCCTGCCCGCCTATCTCAATGCGCTGACCGGACAGGGCGTGCACATCGTCACCGTCAACGATTACCTCGCCAAGCGCGACAGCGAGTGGATGGGAAAAGTATACCGCTTCCTGGGCCTTACCGTCGGCCTGGTCATCCACGGCGTGGACGGCGCGCAGAAGCACGCCGCCTATGACGCCGATATTACTTACGGCACCAACAACGAGTTCGGCTTCGACTACCTGCGCGACAACATGGCGATTTTTAAGACCGAGATGGTCCAGCGCGGCCATGTGTTCGCCATCGTGGACGAGGTGGACTCCATCCTGATCGACGAGGCCCGCACCCCTCTGATCATTTCCGGCCAGGGCGAGCAGTCCACCCAGCTCTACACCATTGTGGACTCCTTTGTCGCCGGCCTGCAGGGACTGCGCATGGCGTCGGTGGATACCAAGGAGGAGGAGGACCCCTCCCTGGACGCCGACTATGTGGTCGACGAAAAAGCCCGCACCGTCACCCTCACCGCCCGGGGCATCGCCAAGGCCGAGCGCCAGTTCCATGTGGAAAACCTTTCCGACCCCGAAAACACCACCCTCTCCCACCACATCAACCAGGCGATCCGCGCCCGCGGCCTGATGCAGCGGGACATCGACTATGTGGTCAAGGACGGCGAAGTGATCATCGTGGACGAATTCACCGGCCGCCTCATGTACGGCCGCCGGTATTCCGAGGGCCTCCACCAGGCCATCGAGGCCAAGGAGAAGGTGACGGTCGCCCACGAGTCCAAGACCCTCGCCACCATCACCTTCCAGAATTACTTCCGCCTTTACGACAAACTCTCGGGCATGACGGGCACCGCCCTCACCGAGGAGGAGGAATTCAGCCATACCTATTCGCTGGACGTCGTGGAGATCCCGACCAACCGTCCCCTCGTCCGGATCGACCGTTCCGACGTGGTCTATAAGACCGAGGCGGGCAAATACCGCGCCATCATCGAGCAGATCGAGGACTGCCACAAAAAGGGCCAGCCGGTCCTGGTCGGCACCGTGTCCATCGAAAAGTCCGAGCTGCTCTCGCAGATGCTCACCAAGCGCGGCATCAAGCACAACGTGCTGAACGCCAAGCACCACGAAAAGGAAGCCGAGATCGTGGCGCAGGCGGGCAAGCTGAACGCGGTCACCGTAGCCACCAACATGGCCGGCCGCGGTACCGACATCATGCTCGGCGGCAACGCCGAGCTCCTGGCCAGGGCCGAGCTGCGCAAGGCCGACCTCAGCGAGGAGCTGATCGCCGAGGCCATGGGCTTCGCCGAAACCGACAACGAGGACGTCCTGAACGCCCGCCGTCTCTATGCCCAGGCGGAGGCGAAATATAAGGAGCAGATCAAGATCGAAGCCGACCAGGTGCGGGCGGCCGGCGGCCTGTTCATTCTGGGCACCGAGCGCCACGAATCCCGCCGGATCGACAACCAGCTGCGCGGCCGTGCCGGCCGTCAGGGCGACCCCGGCGAATCCCGCTTCTTCCTCTCGCTGGAGGACGATATCATGCGTCTGTTCGGCTCCGAACGGGTCATGGGCATGATGGACTCCCTCGGCGTGGACGAGGACACCCCCATCGACGCGAAGGTCCTCACCGGCGCCATTGAAAGCGCCCAGAAGCGGGTGGAGTCGCGCAACTTCCAGACCCGTAAAACCGTGCTGGAATACGACGACGTCATGAACACCCAGCGCGAGGTGATCTACAAGCAGCGCCGCCAGGTCCTGGACGGCGAGGACCTCAAGTCCAGCATCGCGACCATGATCCACACGGTGATCTCCGCGGCCGTGACCGGCCACATGGGCGAGCAGCACGCCATGGACGCCGAGTCCTTCCAGCAGGTCGCCGCCCCCTTCCGCGGCGTCTTCCTGCGCAAGGATGACCTGATGCTCACCGACGAGGAGCTGAAGGGCAAGAGCGCCGACGACCTCACCGCGCTGCTGGAACAGCACGCCCTTGAGGTTTACGAGGCCAAGGAGCAGGCGCTGGGCGCTCCCCTCATGCGCGAGCTGGAGCGGGTCATGATGCTCCGGGTCGTGGACGAATACTGGATGGACAACATCGACGCCATGACCGAGCTGCGGCAGGGCATCGGCCTCCGGGCTTACGGCCAGAACGACCCGGTCGTGGAGTACAAGCGCGAGGGCTACGACATGTTCGAGGCCATGATCCGCGCCATCCAGGAGGAGACCGTGCGCCGGATCTTTATCGCCCGGGTGCAGCAGAACAGCGTGCAGCGGGAGCGGGTGGCCAAGGTCACCGGCGAGTCCGGCGGCAGCGACGAACCCGAGAAGAAACAGCCGGTGAAAAAGGCGGCCGGCAAAGTGGGCCGCAACGACCCCTGCCCCTGCGGCAGCGGCAAGAAGTATAAGAAGTGCTGCGGCAGGGACGCCGAGTAAAGCCGGCTTCCCGCGGGCGCGGCCCGAGTTTGGAGATGCGGCTATGGCTTTTGCGGAACATACGGTAAACGGCGTGGTCTTTCGCGCCGCACCGGCGCTGGAAGCCGCCGGCGGGGCGGTCCACGGTTTTTCCACCCGCGCCGGCGGCGTCAGCACGGGCTGCTGGGCCTCCCTGAATTTAGGCGTCTCCCGCGGGGACGACCCCGCGCATGTGCGGGAAAATTACCGCCGCTTCTGCGCCGCCGTGGGCGCCGACTGTGCTTCGGTCGTCCTGGCCAATCAGGTCCACGGGGATAAGGTGCGCGTGGTGACCTCGGCCGACTGCGCACAGGGGCTCTACGGGCACAGAGCGTATGAGGCGGACGGGCTGATCACCGATGTCCCGGGCGCGGCCCTCGTCGTTTTCTCGGCCGACTGCATCCCCGTCCTGCTCTACGACCCGGTCAGAGAGGTGGTCGCCGCCGCCCACGCGGGCTGGATGGGCACCGCGCTGGGGATCGTGACGCGGGCGGTGGAGAAGATGACGTCGGTCTACGGCTGCGACCCGGCATCCATCCTCGCCGCGATCGGCCCCGGGATCTCCCAATGCTGCTTTGAAACCCATGCGGACGTGCCCGACGCGATGACCGCAGCGCTCGGCGCGGGCGCGCCGGACTATGTCCAGACGCTGGGCGGCGGAAAATACAAGGTGGATCTCAAGGGTCTGAACGCCCTGCGGCTCCGGCGGGCGGGCCTGCTTCCCGCCCACATCTCCATCGATCCCGACTGCACGGTCTGCCATCCGGAAAAATACTGGAGCCACCGGGTGCACCGGGACCAGCGCGGCAGTCAGGCGGCCGTCATCCAGCTGAAGGCCGCCCGCTGATGTATGACCATTTTCTACGGAACGGAGGAACCATGATGCGGCGACCGGCCTGCCTTCTGTTATCGCTCCTGCTGCTGTTTTCTCTTTCCGCCTGCGGGGGCGATACCGCGCAGCCCGGGGCGTCGCCTTCGGCCGGTTCCTCGGGCGAGCCCGCAGCGGTGGAATTTTCCCTGCCCAGGACCGCCGCCACCCTTCACCCCATCCTCGGCACCGACCGCACCAATCTGACCCTGGCCCCCCTGCTCTGGGAGGGCCTGTTTGCGCTGGACAACACCTTCACGCCGCAGAACGTCCTCTGTGAGAGCTTTACCGCCAGCGCGGACAAGCTCGTGTGGACCTTCACCCTCCGGGCGGGGATCACCTTCTCCGACGGCTCCGCGCTCACCGCGGCCGACGCGGCCCAGTCGCTCCAGCTGGCGATGCAGGCGGGCACCCGTTATGCACAGCGCCTGTCCGGGGTCCGCTCCGTGTCCGCCTCCGACGCGCGCACCCTCACCGTTACCCTCGCCGCGCCGAACGGCAACCTCCCCGCCCTGCTGGATATCCCCATCGTAAAGGGGTCGGGCGATCCCCCTCTCGGCACCGGGCCCTATGTGCTCAAGAGCCAGGGGGACAGCGCTTCGCTGGAGCGCCGCGCCGACTGGTGGCAGAACGCCGCGCTCCCCTATGACTCCATCTCCCTGAAGACGGTGGACGGCGCCGACAACCTGATCTACGCCTTTGACACCCGCGACGTTTCCCTCGTCGCCACCGATCTCACCGGCACGAACGCCCTGGGCTATTCCACCGGCTACGAAGCCTGGGACTGCCCCACCACCACCATGCTTTTTGTGGGTTTCAACGCCGCCAAGGGCGCCTGCTCGGACGCGATGGTGCGCCAGGCCCTCTCCCGCTCCTTCGACCGGACAACGGTGGCCACGGCGCTCTTCGCCCGCCATGCGGTGCCGGCCGTCCTGCCGGTCTCTCCCGCCTCCTCGCTGTACGACACGGCGCTGGCCGCCGAGCTGGACTACTCCACCGAGGCCGCCGCCGGCATCCTGACGCAGGCGGGTTACGCCCAGACGAACGGCCTCCTGCGGAAGGACGGCAAGAAGCTCTCCCTCACCTTCCTCGTGAACAGCGAGAGCTCCTTCAAGGTTTCCGCCGCGGACTACCTGGCCGGCGAGCTGGGCAAGCTGGGCGTGGACGTGGACCTGAAGAAGCTGAGCTGGGCCGACTATGAGCAGGAGCTGCGCGCGGGGAACTTCGACCTCTATCTGGGCGAGACCATGCTCACTGCCGACTTCAACCTCTCCGCCCTCATCACGTGGGGCGGCGCGCTCAACTTCGGCAGCTACGGCAGCTCTGACACCACCGCGTTTCTCTCGGCTTTCCTGGCCGCTGGAGCGGACACGCGCACCCAGGCGGCCTCCGCGCTTTACCGCAAGCTGGGGGCGGACGCGCCCTTTGCCGTTCTGGGCTTCAAAAACGCCTCGGTCCTCACGCAGTGGGGCACGGTGTCCGGCCTTTCTCCCACGCAGAACGACCCCTTCCACGACCTGTCGGCGTGGAACCAGGCCGGCGGGACATGACTTCTTTCGATCTTTGACGAAAAGAGGAAAAAATACAGTTGACAAATCCCGCAGGATTGGATATACTGATTCTTGCCCTGCTTGAGTAGGGCGCTATGGCGGCATAGCTCAGTTGGCTAGAGCACTCGGTTCATACCCGTGGTGTCGCTGGTTCAAATCCAGTCGCCCCGACCACAAACGGCAAAGCAGCCGGGACCGTCCCGGCCCCGCTGCTTTGGACCTCGCGGCCCGTTGGTCAAGCGGTTAAGACACCGCCCTTTCACGGCGGTAACACGAGTTCGAGTCTCGTACGGGTCACCATTCTAAACGGAGGCATAGCTCAGCCGGTAGAGCACTTGCTTCACACGCAAGGGGTCGCAGATTCGAGTTCTGCTGTCTCCACCAGGAAAAACCACGTATCCAAACGGATACGTGGTTTTTTTCGTCTGCGCCCAAACTTCATAAGCAAAGTTTAAAAATGGTCTTGACATTTTCGCCTTTTTAAGATAAAATACAATTCGTTCCGCATGGAATGGACGATTAGCTCAGCTGGTAGAGCATCCGCTTGACGTGCGGGAGGTCACAGGTTCAAGTCCTGTATCGTCCACCAGAAAAGTAGCGTGATTTGTGCAGTAACACACAAATCACGCTGATTTTTCATGTGGAAAAGAATTTCCATGTCTGCACGTTATTTCAACATTGGGGGGCTTTCCCTTGTCAAAATATGAATCTGAAATCAAGCGCCGGCGCACCTTTGCCATCATTTCGCACCCCGACGCCGGCAAGACCACCCTCACCGAAAAGTTCCTGCTCTATGGAGGCGCCATCGCGCAGGCGGGCGCGGTCAAGGGCAAGAAGAACAGCCGCACCGCCGTCTCCGACTGGATGGAGATCGAGAAGCAGCGCGGCATCTCGGTCACCTCTTCGGTGCTGCAGTTCCAGTATGACGGCTTCTGCATCAACATTCTGGACACGCCGGGGCATCAGGACTTTTCCGAGGACACCTACCGCACCCTCATGGCCGCCGACTCGGCCGTGATGGTCATCGACGCCGCCAAGGGCGTGGAGGCGCAGACACGGAAGCTCTTCAAGGTCTGCGTCCTGCGTGACATCCCCATCTTCACCTTCATCAACAAAATGGACCGCGAGGCCCGCGACCCCTTCGAGCTGTGCGAGGAGATCGAGAAGGAGCTGGGGATCGACACCTATCCGGTCAACTGGCCCATCGGCTGCGGAAAGGACTTCAAGGGGGTCTACGACCGCCGCAGGGGCGAAGTTATCCACTTTACCAGCCACGGCGGCTCCAGAGCGGCGACCGCCACCAAAATCAGGCCCGGCGACCCCAATCTGGACGCCCTGCTCGGTGCGAGCCTCCACCGCCATCTGACCGACGAGGTCGAGCTGCTCGACGGCGCCGCCTGCGACTTCGACCTGCAGCGGGTGCGCCACGGCAAGCTCTCCCCCGTCTTCTTCGGGTCGGCGCTCACCAATTTCGGCGTGGAACCCTTTCTGGCGGATTTCCTCACCATGACCACCCCGCCCCTCCCCCGCAACTCCACCGCGGGGCTCATCGATTCCATGGACGACGATTTCTCCGCCTTCGTCTTTAAGATCCAGGCCAACATGAACAAGGCCCACCGCGACCGCATCGCCTTTATGCGCATCTGCTCCGGCCGCTTTGACAAGGACCGCGAGGTCTACCACGTGCAGGGCGGCAAAAAGCTCCGTCTCTCCCAGCCGCAGCAGCTCATGGCCGCCGAACGTGAGATCATCGACGAGGCCTATGCCGGCGACATCATCGGCGTCTTCGATCCCGGCATTTTTTCCATCGGCGACACCCTGTGCACGCCGGGCAAGAAGTTTGAGTTTGACCCCATCCCCACCTTCGCGCCGGAGCATTTCTGCCGGGTACGCCCGCTGGACACCATGAAGCGCAAGCAGTTTTTGAAAGGGACCGAACAGATCGCCCAGGAGGGCGCCATCCAGATCTTCAAGATGCCCTATTCCGGCATGGAGGAGGTCGTCGTCGGCGTCGTGGGCACCCTCCAGTTCGACGTGCTGGAATACCGCCTCAAGAACGAGTACAACGTGGATATCCGCATGGAGGGCCTCCCCTACCAGTATCTGCGCTGGATCGACAGCCCGGCCCCCGTGAAGGAGGACGAGCTCACCCTGGGCACCGACGTCAAGCTGGTGGAGGATTACAAGGGCAATCAGCTGCTGCTCTTCGCTTCGGCCTGGTCCATCAACTGGACCGCCGAGCGCAACAAGGGCCTGACCCTGCTGGAATTCGGCGGCACAAAGAAAGAGGATTGACCCCTGCTGAAACAGATAAAAAACATCTCCGGATGCGGTGCATCCGGAGATGTTTTTTTGTGTTACAGAGCCGGCGCGGCCGGAGAGAGGCGTCAGGCCAGCGGGTAGGGGTTGTAGCCCACAGCCATCAGGCCGGCGACGATGGCGACGACGAGCGCGCAGTAGATCAGGCAGGGCAGAATGTTGATACGGATGATTCTGCCTTCGTTGCCGATGGTGCCGGTGGTGGCGCAGGCCGCGACGACGTTGTTCACGCACACCATGTTGCCGATGGCGCCGCCGATGTTCTGCAGGGCCACGATGAGCACCTGGGGCATGAACAGGATGGTCGCCGTCTCAAACTGCAGGGAGGCAAACAGGGTGTTGGAAACGGTGTTGGAGCCGGACATGAAGGAGCCCAGAACGCCGATCAGGGGGGAGAAGATAACGAAGGAGTTGCCGGCCAGATCAGCGATGCCCTTGGCCATGATGAAGAGCATGGAGGCCAGGCCGCTCGCGTTGACGTTGGAGTAACGGAAGATGTTGACCATCGCCACGCCGAAGACAAGGGCGACAGCCGCGCCTTTTACCTGATTCAGGGAGTCCATCCAGGCGCCCTTGACTTCTTCCCCACTCATGCGGTGAACGACAATGGTGATCAGAGCCACGGCGATGAACGGGGCGATGCCCGGGTTCCACAGGTACTTGAAGTTCCAGTCCATGCCGGCGATGCCGAAGATGCTCTTGACGCTGAGGATGAAGGGGGCGTTGTTCAGGATGGCCTTCAGTCCGAACGCCGGGATACGGGTAAGTACCAGCCAGAGGGCGATCAGGAAATAGGGGGTCCATGCCTTGAGCAGGGGCATGTCGCTCACCTTGGGTTCGGGCACTTCGGTGGTGGAGAGCCAGCTCTTGTCCCATTCGCTGTGGTGCGCGAAGGTCCAGATCTCTTTGGGCTGCAGGAAGCCCTTCTTGGTGGCGCCCAGCAGGATGAACAGGGTGATGATGGCCGATACCAGGGAGGTCAGCTCGGGGCCGATGAAGGTGGCGATCAGGAGATAGAAGACGTCGAACACGAGGGCGGTGAAGATGCAGAAGGGCAGGACAGGCAGAGCGTCCTTGAAGCTCTTCTTCTCACCGAAGAACTTTACGATGATGCAGATGCCGATAAAAATGATGAGCGGAGCGGCGATGGCGTGGGGGATTGCGCTCCACTGGGAGAGGGACATTTTCCATGCCTCGGCATCGCCGCCTCTTTCGGTGACGGCGTCCTTAACGACGCTGAAGGCGGTGTTGGTGGGCGTGCCGACCGCGCCGAAGGATACGGGCACGCTGTTATAGATCAGGGCTACGATAGCGGCTGCCAGCGGGGGGAAGCCGACGCTGATGAGCAGCGGGGCGGCCAGTGCGGCAGGCGTACCGAAGCCGGCGGCACCCTCGATGAACGCGCCGAACGCAAAGCCGATGATGATGGCCTGGATTCGGGCATCCGGAGAGATACCGTTAAACATCTGGTTGATGGCAGACATGGCGCCGGAACGCTTCATGGTGTTCATGATGAGGATGGCGCCGAAAATAATGAACAGCACTTCGATGGCGCTCAGAAGGCCAAGGAAGGAATAGGCCGTTACGGTCATGGGAGTCATTTTCCACATTGCAAGCGCAATGATGCAGGCAAGCACCCAGGCAAGGGGAAGTGCGCGGTTGGCGGGCCAGTTCATGGCCACCATGAGAATGATGGTTACGAGAATCGGAATACATGCAATCAGTGCATACATAAAGTTCCCTCCTAATTTACTTTTGATTCAAGAATCAAGATCCCTCAGCTTTTGCTTGTGTCGAGTTGCGAATGCCCTTGCAAGATGGCCATGATGGACGCATCCTTCTCCACGCGGCGCCGTGCCACTTCGGCAGCCTGTCGAGGATGGCCTCATACTCCCTTCTCACGTCCTTTTGGGTCGGCTCCGGTTTGAACCGGAACACAGGAATCAGCGGTGCATCGTTTTAAAAATGCCTGCAGGAAATGCCGGCATTTTCCTTTGTTCATCAATCATCACTGTGAACTACACACTCCGGATTTCTGACGCTTCTGAACTGTGCTGTATCCGCTTTATCTTTATTTTACAGAAGTTCCATATATCACTTCCTTCCCTTATCCTTTCAAAAATAATTCTTGGGCCCGAAAGTCCGATTCTCATTATAATTTCCTTTTCAATAATAGTCAATTTTAATTTGCAGATAAGGGCGCATTATGGTATTTTTGCATAAAGGCCACTTTATGCGGGGCAGATCCGGCGTGCCGCCCGCCGTTCGGGCACTGGAAATTATCCCTCGCTTGGGTTAAAATAGGCCTGTACCCCCTCCGGGGGCAACCAAAACAAGGGGATGGTGTTCTCAGTGACTATGCATGGAAAAACCGTCGTTTTAAACGCCGCGCGCATGAATTACGACGGAAAGCTCGATTTATCCACATTATCTTCCCAGATCATCCAGTATGACGCGACGGCCGAGGATCAGATCCTGGAACGTATACAGGACCAGGAAATCGTCGTCACCAAGGAACTTCCGCTGCGGGCGGAGCTCCTCGCCCGGTTCCCCGCGTCGGTCAAACTGATCTGCGAGGCGGGCACCGGATACAACAATATCGACCTTGCCGCCGCGAAGGCGAAGGGCATTACGGTGTGCAACATTCCCGCCTACAGCACCCAGCGGGTGGCCCACACGGCGGTCATGTTCCTTCTGAATCTCAGTTCCTCCATGCGGAAGCAGGATGCCATGCTGGCCAGAAAAGACCACGATAATTTTACACGGCACATGCTGGTGGACCATGTGGAGGTCAACGGCAAGACGTTGGGCATCATCGGCGCGGGCGCCATCGGCCGCGCGGTGATCCGGATCGCGCAGGCGCTGGACATGAACATCCTGGTCTATACCAGGACGCCGAAGGCCGACGAGGAGAACCTGCGCTATGTCGGCCTGGAGGAGCTGCTCCGCCGGAGCGATTACGTATCCCTCCACTGTCCGCTTTCCGCCGAGACCAGGCATCTGATCAACGAGGAGACCCTGGCCCTCATGAAGCCCTCCGCCTTCCTTATCAACACCTCCCGGGGCGCCCTGATCGACGAGCCCGCCCTGATCCGGGCGCTGAGGGCCGGGCAGCTGGCCGGCGCCGCTCTGGATGTGCAGGAAACCGAGCCGCCCGCACCCGACAACCCGCTGTACGACATGGAAAACGTCATCCTCACGCCCCACATGGGGTGGAAAGGGCTGGAGACCCGGCAGCGCCTGATCTCCCTCCTCGGGGAGAACATCAAAGCGTTCCTCGCGGGCAGCCCCATCAACGTCGTCGGCTGACCGTCCGAAGGCGGATTCCGTTCGGACCGCCCCCGAAAACGAGAACATCCCCGGAAGCCGAAGCTTCCGGGGATGTTTTTTTGAGAGGGAAAAGAGGGTCCGGGCTCTGCTTACTCGTACAGCTTGACGAGCTTCTGCAGGTGCTCGAATCTGGCCTTTGCGTACTCCTCGGACTCGGTGAAGAGCTCATTGGCGCGCTCGGGAGCCGCCTGGGCGAGGGACGCGTAGCGGGCCTCGTTCATGAGGAACTCGCGGTAGCCGCCGGCGGGAGCCTTGCTGTCCAGGGTGAAGGGGTTCTTGCCCTCGGCCTTGAGCATGGGGTTGTAGCGGAACATGTTCCAGTAGCCGCAGTCGACCGCCTTCTTCATCTCGCTCTGGCAGTTGACCATGCCGCCCTTGATGGAGTGCATCTCACAGGGGGCGTAGCCGATGACCAGGGACGGGCCGTGATAGGCCTCGGCCTCGGTGATGGCCTTGAGGGTCTGGTTGGGGTTGGAGCCCATGGCGACCTGCGCCACATAGACATAGCCATAGCTCATGGCCATCTCGGCCAGGCTCTTCTTGATGATGGATTTGCCCGCGGCGGCGAACTGTGCCACAGCGCCGACCTGGGTTGCCTTGGAGGCCTGACCGCCGGTGTTGGAATACACCTCGGTGTCGAAGACCATGATGTTGACGTCCTCACCGGAAGCCAGAACGTGATCCAGGCCGCCGAAGCCGATGTCGTAGGCCCAGCCGTCGCCGCCGAAGATCCAGACGGACTTCTTGTTGAGGTATTCCTTGTTGGCCAGGATGTCCTTGACTTCCTCGGAAGCGGCGGGAGCCTTCTCCAGCAGGGCAACCAGCTTCTCGCTGGCTTCCATGTTGGCGGTGCCGTCCTTCATGGTGGAGAGGTAAGCTTCGCAGGCAGCCTTCACTTCGGCGTCCGTGGTGGTCTCGGAGATGGTCTGGACCTTGCCGGCGAGGCGGTCGCGCAGCGCCTTCTGGCCGAGGTACATGCCGAGGCCGTGCTCCGCGTTATCCTCGAACAGGGAGTTCGCCCACGCGGGACCCTTGCCGGCCTTGTTGACGGTGTAGGGGGAGGTGGCAGCCGGGCCGCCCCAGATGGAGCTGCAGCCGGTGGCGTTGGAGATATACATACGGTCGCCGCAGACCTGGGTGATCAGGCGGGCGTAAGCGGTCTCGGCGCAGCCTGCGCAGGAACCGGAGAACTCGAGCAGCGGGGTCTTGAACTGGCTGCCCTTGACCGAGGTGGTGTCTTCGACGTCAGCCTTGGGCGCGACTTTGGCGACCATGTAGTCGAACACGTCCTGCTGAGCCTTTTCCTGCTCCTGCGGGACCATGGTCAGGGACTTGGTGGGGCAGGTGCCGACGCAGACGCCGCAGCCCATGCAGTCCAGGGGAGAAACGGCCAGCGCGTAGGTGTATACGCCCTTGCCCTTGCCGGCCTTGATGGGAGCGCTCTTGGTGCCGGCGGGAGCGGCGGCCAGCTCCTCGCTGGTCAGCGCGTAGGGGCGGATGGTGGCGTGCGGGCAGACATAGGAGCACTGGTTGCACTGGATGCAGGTGTCGACGTTCCAGGCGGGAACGGTCACGGCCACGCCGCGCTTCTCATAGGCGGAAGCGCCCTGCTCGAAGGTGCCGTCCACATACTCCATGAAGGCGGAGACGGGGAGGCTGTCGCCGTCCATCTTGCTCATGGGCTCCATGACCTTCTCGACCATGTCCACCAGCTTGGGATCGCCGCTGAGTACGGTGGCCTTCGTCTCCTCGGTCGCGGTGGCCCAGTCGGCGGGGATCTGGATCTCCACGAAAGCGGTGGCGCCGGCGTCGATGGCCTTGTGGTTCATGTCCACGACATCCTGGCCCTTCTTGAGGTAGCTGTGGGTGGCGGCATCCTTCATGTAGCCGATGGCCTTCTCCTGGGGCATGACCTTGGCCAGGGTGAAGAACGCGGACTGGAGGATGGTGTTGTTGCGCTTGCCCATGCCCATCTCGATGGCGATGTCGATGGCGTTGATGGTGTACACCTTGATGTTGTTCTTGGCGATATACTGCTTGGCGTCGGCCGGCATATGCTGGTTGAGCTCTTCCGGCGTCCACTGGCAGTTGATCAGGAAAATGCCGCCCGGCTTCACGTCGCGGACCATCTTATAGCCCTTGAGGATATAGGAGGGGTTGTGGCAGGCCACGAAGTCGGCCTTGTTGATATAGTACGGGCTCCGGATGGGCTTATCGCCGAAGCGCAGGTGGCTGATGGTGACGCCGCCGGTCTTCTTGGAGTCGTACTGGAAGTATGCCTGGACATACTTGTCGGTGTGGTCGCCGATGATCTTGATGGAGTTCTTGTTGGCGCCCACGGTGCCGTCGCCGCCGAGGCCCCAGAACTTGCACTCGATGGTGCCGGGAGCAGCGGTGTTGGGGGCGGGCTTCTCCTCCAGGGAGAGGTTGGTCACGTCGTCCACGATGCCGATGGTGAACTGGCGCTTGGGCGCGTCCTTCTTCAGCTCGTCATACACAGCGAACACGCTGGCGGGCGGGGTGTCCTTGGAGCCGAGGCCGTAGCGGCCGCCGACGATGGTCTTGCTGATGCCGGCGTTGGCCAGAGCGGTGACCACGTCCATATAGAGGGGCTCGCCGATGGAGCCGGGCTCCTTGGTGCGGTCGAGGACGGCGATCTTGGTGGCCGTGGCGGGGATGGCTTCGATCAGCTTCTCGGGAAGGAAGGGGCGGTACAGACGCACCTTGACGAGGCCGACCTTCTCACCCTGCGCGGTGAGGTAGTCGATGACTTCCTCGGCCACGTCGCAGATGGAGCCCATGGCGATGATGACACGCTCGGCGTCGGGCGCGCCATAGTAGTTGAAGAGCTGATAGTTGGTGCCCAGCTTGGCGTTGACCTTGCCCATATACTCCTCGACGATGCCGGGAACGGCCTCATAGAAGGGGTTGCAGGCCTCGCGGTGCTGGAAGAAGATGTCGCCGTTCTCGTGGGAACCGCGCATCACGGGATGCTCAGGGTTGAGGGCGCGCTTGCGGAACGCGTCCACGGCGTCCATGTCGCACATCTCGGCCAGATCATCGTAATCCCAGATCTCGATCTTCTGGATCTCGTGGGAGGTACGGAAGCCGTCGAAGAAGTTCAGGAAGGGGACGCGGCTCTTGATGGCCGCCAGGTGAGCGACAGCGCCCAGATCCATGACTTCCTGGGTGTTGGTCTCGGCCAGCATGGCGAAGCCGGTCTGGCGGCAGGACATGACGTCGGAGTGGTCGCCGAAGATGTTCAGGGCGTGGGTCGCCAGCGTTCTCGCGGAGACGTGGAAGACCGCGGGCAGGAACTCGC
>CAZVHV010000012.1:0-2544 GCA_964627025.1 uncultured Oscillospiraceae bacterium
ACTCGAGACAGCTTGGATAGAATACCATGCTTCAACCCTTCTGTCAACACTTTTCTCAAACTATTTTTCGAGGTTTTCTTCTTCCTCTATATATACCCCCTCTTCGTCCCTGCGACCACAACCTGTACCCTTCCCCCTCCCCCTGCTTTTTCGTGTGAGGAGCAGGAGCACGAGTGGGAGCAGCCCGAACAGCAGGATCGCAGCCCCAAATTCTCCGATTTCCACAGCCGTTTCCGCCGTCAGCGGGGTTGGAAACAGGGTGAGCGCCCCCGCGAAGGCGAGCGCGGCGGCCGGCAAAACCGCCCGGCGGTCTTTTTCCGTCTGAAAAAGCGAGGCGCTCATGGCGCGGCAGGCGAACAGGAGCAGTCCAAGCAGCGCCAGATTGCTCAGGGCCCACAGTGCAGAGACGGCGGCCTCCAGCCGCTGAAAGGCGCCGCGGATCCCCACCCCGGCCACCATCTGAAAAAACGGCGCCTTCAGGGCGGCGGTCAGGTCCGGCCCGAGCTGGCCCACCACAGCCAGCAGCAGCAGGGAGAGCACGAGGCAGAAGACGACCGTCCATTTCACGCTCCGGGATACGTCGTCGGGACGCCGGCTGATCCGCCCGCCGAGAAATCCCGCGAACACGGCCCAGGAAACCGATTTGAGTACCGGGAGCGCGCCGGAGACCACCCCGGGCACATCCCCGCTCCATACAGGAAGCACATATTTTATTTCTATATTAAATAAGGCAAGGGGCAGCACGACGCACAGCACCGCCGCGAGGATCAGGCAAAAGATCTCCCCGGTCCGGGCAAATGCGCTCAGCCCGCCAAGCCCCAGCCAGAGCGCCGCCCCGAGCAGGGCCGCGAGGAAGACCGCAAGGGACGCCTTCCGGTACCCGGAGGACAGCAGCCGCTCGGCGTACAGGCGGGCGCTGCCGGTAAGCAGGAAAAGCCCCCACAGCAGGCAGGCCCCCGTCAGGAGCCGCCCGGCAGTTGCTCCGAACGCGGCCCGGAATGCCTCCGCCAGACCGGCCTCCGGGGGAAGGCGCCGGAAGATCGCCCGTATCATCCAGCAGACGGCCAGCAGGACCGGCAGGGCCGCCAGGGAAGAGAGCCAGGCCGCGCCCCCGGCAGCCGCGGCGGCAGCGGGCGGCAGCAGGGTCACCATCGGGGAGAGGAGGGCGGCAAACAGCAGCGCCATCATCTGGTGCAGGGAGATTCGTTCGTTTTGCAAGCGATCACCTCATGACAAAAGCTGTACCTTTATTGTAATGGAAAGCGGAAGCGCGGAAAACGCGCCGTCCCACTGTGCTTCGAGAGCGGCCTTGCGCCAGGGCGTGGAGAGGGCCGCCTTTTCCCCGAGAGAAAGATAATCCGCCCCAAGTCCCTGCGAAAGGGTCAGCGCGCTGCGCACCTTCGCCTCCTCGGTTTCGCGGAGCGACGCGCACAGCTCCTCCTGCCCGGCCCCGCCCCGCGCCTCGGCCAGCTCCGCTTTGATCGTGCAGGCCACCGCCAGCCCGGAGAGGGTATCGCCCGTAAATACAGGCATCACCTTTGTGCGGGCCCCCGTGATCCGGAACGCGGCCAGCGCGCCGGCAGGCGTCCGCACCTCGGCGATCCGCTCCACCGTCTCCCCCAGCAGCAGTTCCATGCCGCGGGCCGCTCCGCCGTCCGCATAACCCGCCAGCGCGCCGTCCCGGAAAATGGCGTAGCCGGCAGGGACAAGGGTGCTTTCCCGCACCGTCAGGGCCGGGACAAAGGCGCAGCGCTTCGCCGCGAGCGACGCCGCCGTCTCCTTGATCGAGCGAAAGAAGGGCACGCCCCCTATGCCGGCGTCGGTCTCGATCGCCTGCAGCCGCTCGGAAACGTAGGGAGTCCCGGCTACGGCGTCCGCCGCCGCGCCCCCGCGCACCACCCAAACGGTGGCGTCCAGGCCAAGGGTGCCGTCCTGCAGCGCATAGTTGATCGCTTCGGCCGCGCCGCGCTGCGCCGCGCCCTCCCCCAGCAGGAGCTGGCCCACATACGCAAGGCTCACCTCACCCGTCCCTTCGGTCTCCAGCGAGAGCGCGGCCGCGGAGAGAGTGTCCGCCGAACCGCCGAACACCACGGGCTCGGGCGCCCCCGCCTCCTCGGCGGCCGCGGTGACCGCAAGGGCGGCGGCCCGGTCGCCGCTCACGTCCACGCCCAGCACCCGCACAAAGGCCGTCCCCTCGATCTCCCGGGCATAGGGCAGGGAGACCCCCACGCCACAGCCGGAGAGGAGGCCGAGCGCAGCCGCCGCGAGGAGTAGAGCCGCCGCCCGCTTCATCTCTGTTTCCTCCGGTTGCGCGGCCGCAGGGCCTTTTCCCGTAGCTTCACCTCCGGAAGCGGCCGGCGGAGCACGCTGCCGCCCCCCTCTTCCGCGCCGGTGCCGGCGGCAAAGGGCGTCAGATAGGCCACGCCAAAGCTCTCCAGCCTCGCCAGCCGCCCCACGAGCACCGCGCCGCCCAGCGCCGCGCCGAACATCCCGCCCACCCCGGCGGCGGCGGCCAGCAGGAAGCGCCAAATCCGCATGGCGCCC
>CAZVHV010000012.1:2554-15715 GCA_964627025.1 uncultured Oscillospiraceae bacterium
GAAATCCTGGCTGGGCATGGCATACCCAGAGATGCCGGTGACGGCTACCACGATCAGCACGACCGGGGAAATGATCTTGGCCTGCACCGCGGCCGTGCCCACCACCAGGCCGCCCAGAATGGACACCGCCTGGCCGATGGCGGGCGGCAGGTGCAGGCCGGCCTCCTGCAGGATCTCAAAAGCGGCCAGCAGGATGAGCACCTCGAACACCGAGGCGAAGGGGACGTCGGCCTTGGCCGCCATGATGGAGAACGCGAGACGGACGGGGATGATCTCGGGGTGGAAGGTCACCGCGGCGATATAGAGGGCGGGCAGGAACAGCGTAAAGAACATGCACAGATAGCGCAGAACCCCGAGCACGGCGGCCAGGGCCCAGTTGTTGGACCGGTCCTCTCCCGTTTTGAAAAACTGCGGGAAGGTCCCGGGCAGCAGGTAACCCAGCGGGATCCCGTCCATAAGCACACCCACCCGCCCTTCGGTCAGGCCGGCGCAGAAGCGGTCGGGGCGCTCGGTATAGGCGGCCAGGGGAAACTCGGCCTTCGGCCGGTCGATGATATACTCCTCCAGATTGCCGGTGGCCAGAAGCGCGTCGATGTCGATGGCGTCGATGCGCGCTTCCACCGTGTGCACGATCTCAGGGTTGGTGAGGCCGTCCAGATAGAGCACATCCACAGGCGTCAGCGTCTGCCGGCCCACGACATGCTCCCGGATCTTCAGCTCGGGGGCCCGCAGATGCCGCCGCACGAGGCTGGTGTTGGTGCGCAGGCTCTCCACAAAGGACTCCCTGGCGCTCTTGATGCCCGGCTCGTTCTCCGGCGCGCTCACCGACCGTTTTTCCTCGGTCGCGGTGGAAAGGGAGAGCATCTCCGGCAGTCCGGGCATGGCGAGGACGCAGCAGCCGGCGACGAGGTCGAAGGCCACCTCGTCCATGGTCGTCCGGAGCTGCGCCGAAAGGTTGTACGGCATGCCCTCGGTCATCCTGCGGAAGGCGTCGGCGGGCGCGGCGGCGGCGAGGGCCTCGCTGCACGCGATCGGGCGCAGGACGTAGTCGCTGACCCGCTCGCTCTTGACCATACCATTGATATAGTAGAGGGTGGCTTCCTTCGCGGGATCGCCCCCCAGCAGCACGGGCCGGCGGCTGAAATCGGCGCAGTCGGCAAACACCGCCTCCACGTTCTCCCCGGTCAGGGGCAGGCCGAAGCGCGGCTCCCGGCGCGGATGCGGCGGGACCGGTGCCTGCTGTTCCTGAAAGAGACTCATTTCCGTCACCCCCTCCTGTCATGTGGCAGTATCTCCCTTTTTTGCGCGCGCTATGCGGTTTTCTGTTGCTTTTCCGAATTCAGTTGTCTATAATGTTCTTTATTGAAGCGCAGAACGAAAATCGTCTATATGTAATTAAGAGGGTAGTTTCATGGAATTTCACGCCAACGAAGGAAAAACAGTCGAAATCAAAGTGGGGGACCGCACCTTTGCCCGCCACGCCATCAAAACGCACTTTATCCAGCTGGGCGAAGATTACATCGAGCTGGTAAAGACCTATGTCCTCCCCGTCTATCAGCCCGGCGATCTGGTGTCCATCAGCGAAAAGGTCATTTCCCTGTGCCAGAAGCGGGTCATCTACGAAAACGACGTGCGCCCCACCGCGCTCGCCAACTTCCTGTGCAAATTTGTCCGCAAGTCTGCCGCCGGCCCCGGCCTCAGCATTCCCTATAAAATGCAGTTCGCCATCAACGAGCGAGGCGCGCTGACGGTGGTCTGGGCAGCCCTCGCCGCCGGCGTCTGCAAGGCTTTCGGCAAAAAAGGCGTGTTTTACGATATGCTTGGGCTTGAGGTCTCCGGCCTGGACGGTTTCTATGGGAACGACATCAAGGAATACGCCCACATGGGCATCCGGATCCCCGCCGAGCCGGACAAGGTCTGCAACGAGATCTTTGCAGCGACCGGCGTGAAGGCCATGATCGTAGACGCCAACGCGCTCAGCATTGAGATCCTGGGCCACGCCTCCAACGTGACCGAGGACACCGACACTCTGGTGGGGATGATCAAGGACAACCCCGCCGGCCAGACCCGCCAGTTTACCCCGTTCATCCTCATCCGCGAGGTCAAGGCATAACGCCGTACTTAAAAAAACAGGCTCCGTCCGGTTGGACGGAGCCTGTTTTCTGTTGCAGTACCGCTACTTCGCGGCGTTGGCGGCGATATGGACCGCGTCCCAGGGGGTGGAAAAGGGCGGGGCATAGCACAGGTCAAGCATGCCGAGCTCCTCGGCGGACATCCGGTTGGCGATGGCGGCGGCAAAGATATCGATCCGGAGCACCACGCCCTGCTGGCCCGCGCCCTGGACGCCCAGGATGCGCCCGGTGCCGTTCTCGTACAGGAGCTTGAACCAGATGGGCGTCGCACCCGGGTAATAATGCGGCTTGTCGTAGGTCTTGACCAGGACCGACTTGAAGTCAAGTCCCATCTCATTCGCCTCGTTTTGCGACAGGCCGGTCCCCGCGAACTCAAGCTCGCCGATCTTGACGGCCGCCGACCCGAGGGTGCCGACGAAGGAGACGTGCCCGCCCGCGAGGTTTTCTCCGGCGATCCTGCCGCACTTGTTGGCCGTCGTGGCGAGGGGGATATACGCGTTCTTCTCCTTCACCAGGTGATAGACCTCGGCGCAGTCCCCCGCCGCGTAGATGTCCGGGAAATTGGTGCGCATCTCCCGGTCGACCACCACCGCGCCGTTTCCCGCCAGTTCGATGCCGGAATCCCGCAGGAACTCGGTGGCGGGCACCACGCCGATGGCGAGGAGCACCAGATCGGTCGGGTAGGAGCCCTTGTCGGTGACGACGGTCTCGGCGCGGTCGGTGCCGAGAATGGCCTCCATCCGTTCGACAGTCTTCACCTCGGCGCCCAGCCGCTCCAGTTCCTTCCGCGCAAAGTCGGAGATTTCCGGGTCGAAGTTCCGCAGCAGCCTGTCCGGCATCTGGATGATCCGGACTTTTTTGCCCAGGGAGAGCAGGCTCTCGGCGGCTTCCACCCCGATATAGCCGCCCCCCACGATGGTGATGTCCCCGACCTCCGCCCGCGAGACCTGTTCCTTCAGGGCCACCCCGTCGTCCACCGTCTTGAGCGCCTGCACACCCCGCAGTCCGGCGCCCGGGACGGGCGGGATCACGGGATGCGCCCCCGCCGCGATCAACAGCCTGTCATAGGTGTCCCGGAACTCCTCGCCCGTGTCCAGGTTCCGGATCAGCGCCGCCTTCTCTGCGGGCATCACCCGGATGGCCTCATGCCGCAGCAGGGGCCGGATCCCCTGCGCTTCGAATTCGTCCTTTGTCCTCTGGATCAGATCTTCCTTTCCGATCTCGGGATGGGCCGCAAAGTAGGGCAGCCCGCAGGCGGCGTAGGAGAGATACGTTCCCTTTTCATATACGGTGATCTCGCTGTCTTTTTCCACACGCTTCAGTTTGGACGCGGCCGACATGCCCGCCGCGTCGCCGCCAATGACGATCACTTTCATTTGTGTTCACCTGCTCCTTTCTTTGATACCTGGTTCATTTTCAATCACGATCGCGCCGTTCCCGCCGTGAAGCGGGTTCCTGCGCAGCTCAAGAGAGAAGAGATAGGGATAATCGACCTGCAGATGGGCCAGATGGTTCACCCACTGCACGAGGATCGCGCCGAGGGCCCGCTCGATGTCGTTGGCCAGATGCAGGGCGTCCTCCTCCGTCAGATCGGCAAAGTCCTCTCTTATGCTCAGTTCATCGGCAAGATGGAACACCGCCCAGAGCATGTCGGAAAAGGTGTCGTGCTCCATCAGGTTGGGGTTCCCCAGCATGGCGAGCAGGAACCTCCGCTTTTCCACCAGAAGGGCCTTCAGGGCGGGAAGCTCCTCCGTCCGGCAAACGACGGGGAACCTGCGTTTTTTCAGCTGCCTGGCCGCCGCCCGGAAGTCCTTCCCGGTCCATTCCGCGGTGATCCGCAGGCTTGTCCGGATCTCCTGCGGGTCCCTGCTGAACCCGGCCAGCCTGATCATCACGGCGGTCCCCGCCTCGCTGAAAAACGCGCTGATGGCCATGTTGATCTTCTGAAGCCGCTCCCGCTTCTCCCGGTTGCTGAGCACCTTGCCCAGGAGGATGGTGACGGCCGCCGCCTGCAGCGGCAGAAACGCCATGTCCTGCAGAAAATAAAAGGCTGTGTCGCGCGGCGTCCGGAACTCCGCCAGCTGGAACAGGTAAATGGCAAGCGAAGCCGCCACCAGCAGAACGGTCAGCAGGGCATTCGCGGTTCTTTTTTTCATGTTGTACCTCCTGCGGCCCGTTCCGCTTCAGGCCCGCTCCAGAATGATGCGCTCGATGGCGGGGAAACAGTCCGCCTCCCAGGTGGGCCGGACCGCCTTGTCCGCCGGCAGATGGTGCGGGTTGTACCAAATGGTGTCGGCGCCCTTGTTGACGCCGCCCAGAATGTCCGTGCGCAGGTTGTCCCCCACCACCACGGCGCTGGCGGGGTCGGCAATGCCCATGTCCTGAAATACGAAGTCGAAAAACGCCTTCTGCGGCTTGATGCTGCCGATCTCCTCCGAGATGAACAGGCCGGAAAACAGGGGACTGATGGGGGATGCGTCGATCCGCCCGCGCTGCGACAGCGAGGTGCCGTTGGTGATGATGGCCAGCGTGCAGTGGGGCGCCAGCGCGCGGCACATCGCCTCGGCGCCGGGCAGCAGCTCCGCGCAGGTCCCGAGCTGCATCTGGTAGTCCCGGTTCATGTCGGCGGGGTCGCCGCCGCTCCCCAGCTCGCGGAGCAGAACGGCAAAGCGCTCCACCATCAGCCAGCTCTGCGCCACCTCGCCCCGGTCGAAGCGCTCCCACAGGGCGCGGTTGATGATGCGGTAGCGCTCCTTCAGGGGCGGGGTGAGCGGAAAGCCGCGCGTCTCCAGCACCGCGCGCAGGGCGCGGCTCTCCGCAAGGTCAAAATCGAAGAGGGTGTTGTCTGCGTCAAAAAGCACATAGTCATATCTTGCCATGCAAAGCTCCTTTAAACGGTCTTTCGCCATACGTTTCACTTGTTATGATAGAGCACCCCGCCCTGCTCTGTCAATCCCTCAGGCGCCCGCGGGCTATTTCACCGACGGCTTATATTCCCGGAACCAGAAATCGAGCTGCAGCAGGAAGGCGAGCAGCTGCGGCGCGTTCATGAGCTGGCCGAACCAGGGGATATGCGTGTCGGTCCCGATGGAGCGCGCCAGCTTCTCCACGTTCTCCCGGTCGAGGAAGGGCAGCAGGGGCGACGACGGGTCGTGCAGCACGGCAAGGGTCCGGCTGCGCACGGCCTCCAGAAAGGCCGGATTGTGCGTCTTGGGATAGGGGCTTTTCTTCCGCCACAGCACGTCCTCGGGCAGCAGCCCCGTAAGCGCCTGCCGCAGCAGTCCCTTTTCCCGGTCCCTGTAATACTTCATTTCCCACGGGATGTTCCAGACGTATTCCACCAGCCTGTGGTCGCAGAACGGCACCCGCAGCTCCAGGCCGGTCGCCATGCTCATCCGGTCCTTCCGGTCCAGCAGGATGGGCATCCACCGCGTCAGGTTGAAGTAAAACAGCTCCCGCTTTCTATCGTTGACGGGGTCGTCCCCGCTCCAGCGGGGCACCTCCTCAAGCGCCTCCCGGTAGCGCCGCGCCAGGTATTCACGGGGCGCGGTGAGGTCCAGCAGTTCGGAAGAATACAGCTTCAGCCGCTCGCCCAGATTGCGGGACCACGGGAAGGTGATCTCGTCCCCGGCCCCCTCGCTCCGGTAGAACCACGGGTATCCGCCGAACACCTCGTCCGCGCATTCCCCCGACAGCCCGACCGTGGCCCGCTCCTTGATCCAGCGGCTGAACAGCAGGAGGGAGGAATCCACGTCGGTCATCCCGGGCAGGTCCCGCGCCAGGACCGCCGGGAAAAGCGCGTCCACCAGCTCGGGCGTGTCAAGAAGACAGCAGCTGTGCTCGGTGCCCAGAAACTCCGAGACCTTTGTCACCCACGGGGCGTCCGGATTCGGCTGGAATTCGTTTGCCCGGAAATACTTGTCGTTCCCAACATAATCCACCGAAAAGGTCCTCAGCCCTTCCCCCTTCTCCCGGTATGACCCGGCGGCGATCGCGGCGATCGCGCTGGAATCCAGCCCGCCGGACAGCAGGACGCACAGCGGCACATCAGACACCAGCTGGCGCTGGACGGCGTCGCACAGTAGCGCGCGGACTTCCTCCACCGTCCGGTCGAAGTCCGCCTCATGGGCGTGGCTGTCCAGCGCCCAGTAGCGCCGGACCCTGACTCCGTCCCGGTCCACCGTCATGCAGCAGCCCGGCCGCAGTTCCGAGACATCCGAAAAGACGCCGTGGCCCGGCGTTCTCCCGGGTGCCATCATGAAGAGCTCGGCCAGCCCCTCCCGGTCGAGCGCGGGCGTCACCGCCGGGTGGGCAAGGATGGCCTTGATCTCGGACCCGAAGAGGAAGGCGCCGCCTTTCCGGCAGTAGAACAGGGGCTTGACGCCGATGCGGTCCCGGGCGAGAAACAGCCGCTCCTTGCCGGCGTCCCAGATCGCGAAGGCGAAGATCCCATTCAGCTTTTCCAGGCAGTCTTCTCCCCATTCCAGATAGGCGGTCAGAAGCACCTCGGTGTCTGACCACCCTTCGAAGCGGTATCCCTTCGCGCACAGTTCCCGCCGGATATCCTCGGTGTTGTACAGTTCCCCGTTGTACACCATGGCATAGACCGCTTCGCCCCGCTTCCGGGTCATGGGCTGCCCGCCTCCCGCGGGATCGACCACCACCAGCCGGCAGTGACCCAGGGCGGCGTGCTCCGAGAGCCAGATGCCAGACGCGTCCGGCCCGCGGTGGGCAAGCCGTCCGGTCATCCGCTCCAGCACGCCCCGCTCGTTTTCCAGATTTTTTGAAAAGTCGGTAAAGCCGGCAATTCCGCACATATGTCATCGCACCCCCAAATAAAATCGTCCCGACAAAAGGCTTCCCCCTTCCATCAGAACGTTATTGTCCAGCTTCCTGGTTCATTCTATGCGCGGGAACGCCCAGCTGTGTTTCCGGTTTTGCGCCGGATAAAAAGGGCCCGCGGACAGTTTCCTGTCCGCGGGCCCTTTTTATCCGGTCTGACCGTCCTGCGCCGGCGCCTCGTTCATCGCCCGCGCAAAGCTCTGTATAGTATCCTCCGAGAGACTGGACCAGTCGGCGGTCACCTTGGCCGCGTTCCGAATCATCCAGCGGTCCATCTGCGCCTCCGTCGCCTCCCGGCCCCGCCGCGCTCACGGCGCGAGCGCCACCTCGGCCATCAGCTCGTCCACCAGCTGCTTCACCGGCACGATTTTATCGATTTTATCGACGTTGCTCCCGACAAAGATCAGCCCCTCGTCGACATTCCCCGTCACCGCGTTGATGAGCGCCTTGGAGATGCAGTACGGCGCCGTTTTGGGATCGCACGCGGTCAGGCAGCGGAAGCATTCCCTGATCTCGTCGCGCTGCCCGGCGACCCGCTGAATAAAGGGGTTGTTAAGCGCCCGTCCCGGCATGCCGACTGGGCTTTTGATGATGACGATGTCCTCTTTTTTTTGCGTTCACATAGGCTTCCTTGAATTTGATGTCCGCGTCGCACTCGTCGGTCGCCACGAAGCGCGTGGCCATCTGGACGCCGGCCGCGCCCGCGTGCAGCGCCTGCGCGATGTCCGCGCCGGAGAAAATGCCTCCGGCCGCGATCACGGGGATCTCATGCCCGTACTTCTCCTGAAACGGCGCGATGGCCGCCTTCACTTCCCGGACGAGATCCAGCAGCGCGGGCTTTTCCGTCGACTGGAGGACCTCCGCGGAAAAGCCGAGATGTCCGCCGGCTTCCGGCCCCTCGACGACCACCGCGTCCGCCGTCCGGTCAAAATGCCTGTCCCAGAACTGCAGAATCAGCTTGGCCGCCTTGCCGGAGGACACGACGGGCACGAGCCGGGTCTCAAACCCCTTGACCAGGCCGGGGAGCTTGGTGGGCAGGCCCGCTCCCGAAATGATGAGGTCGACCCCCGCCTGTGCGGCGGCGCGCGCCATCTCCTGATAGTGGTTCATGGCGACCATGAGGTTGATTCCGATGATCCCCTTCGGCGCCAGCCGCTTCGCCAGGGCGACCTGCTCTTTCAGGGCGCGCAGATTGGCCTCCAGCACATTTTTCCTGAAATCGGGTTCCTTGTAGCCGATATCCACGCCGGCAATGACTCCCACGCCGCCCGCGTTTGCCACAGCCGCCGCAAGCCTCGGTCCGGACACTCCGACCGCCATGCCGCCCTGTATGATCGGAATCTCCGCGATCAGGCCGCCGATGTTGAGCTTTGGAATCTGCATTTTCATACCTCATCTTTAATATTTTTTCAACATATTCCGTACCGGACGGGGCGGCTCATCCCCGCAGTTTGGAAAGCGCGTCCCGGCATTCTTCCCGGATATACTCCGCCTTGTCGTCGTCCAGCGCGCGGCAGAGGACCTCCTCCGCCCACGCCTCGGGCACCGAGCCCAGGGCCCGGATGGCAAGGACTTTCTTGGCGACAGCCGGGGCGTACATCCGCCAGGCAGACTTCTCCTGCGCGTCGAAATAGTGGATGTAGCCTTTGCGGACAGGCGCGCCGTAGACATGGATGGTGACCGCGGTCCGGTTGTCCACCGCCTGCATCTGGTGGATGCCCTCGTTCAGGGGCAGCACAAACGTGGTTTCGCCCGGCGAGAGGGTCTGCTCGGAGGCCTGTCTCAAGTCGGCGTATTCCTCGGTCGCGCCGTCGTCCATCCGCTTGAACTTGCGCTCCATGACCCGGTTGAGGTGGGCGCCGACCACTCCCCAGGCCCCGTGGTCGTGGATGGGATAGGTGGCGCCAGGCTCCCAGATGTAGGCCCGGATGGAAAACAGCCCGCTGCCGTCGCGGTAGATCTGGATCTCGTTCTGGTCGATGGACTGCCACTGGGATTTCAGGAAAGCCTCGTCAAGCACCAGTCTTGACAGCGTGGGGCGAAACCAATCGGGATTTCGGACCAGCTCGCTCAGCAGTTCCCGCCCGTTCTTCAGCAGTTCGGCCCGTTCCGGCTTTTTTCCAGCAAGGCCCCGAATCGACCGGCAAATTGCTCCAAAGTATCAATCTTCACGGCTACTTCTTCCTTTTCATTCTTTGTCCAGCGATTGTCCTCATCCTCGCGGATAATCCTTGTTCCAGCTTCCATAGTTCCGGACATGGGTCCATGCACTGTATGCGGGATCGGCGGGGTCGGCGGCCAGCGCCTCCTCCTCCCGGAGATACCGGTCTATGATCCCCTTCTGCGGGTACAGCAGGCGGTCCTTCCCGATGGGGCAGACCTTCGTGCAGATGCCGCACGGGTACGCCTTGTCCCGCCCCAGCTCCGCATGCCGTTCCAGGCATGGTTCGAGCAAAAAGTCGCCCTTCATGCTGTCCTCGCGCATCTTCAGGGCGTCCACCGGGCAGCATTTCACGCAGACGCCGCATTTGATGCACAGCTCTTTCTCGAGCATGGGGTCCGGCTCCAGCTTCGCCTCGGTGAAGACGGACACGATGCGGACCCGCGGGCCGAACTCCGGGGTGAGCAGGCAGTTGTTCACCCCCACCGTCCCCAGTCCGGCATATTTCGCCGCCGTGATGTGCTGAAAGGCGGCCATGGGACGGTCCTTCAGGAGCCGCAGGCTCCCGAACCCGTCCCGTGTAAAAAAGTAAGAGGCGTGTCCCAGCCGGTTCAAAAAGCGGACGAGGTTGTAAGCCATGGTGTCCAGAACGCGGTTGGCGGTGTCGTAGGTCTCTTTATGCAGAAAAGAGGGCGTGGTCTCCACGATCGGGAGCGGCATGCCCACGCCCATCACGATCACGGTATTCGTCGGAGCCCAGAGGTGTCTCGGCCTGAATTCGGGGGGGATCTCGTTCTCGGTGTCCCAGCGCTCGGCGGCGGCAAAGCCGACGATATCCGCGCCCGCATCAAAGCAGAACCGCCTGATCCGTTCCTTTAAATCCACAGCGTTTTCCATCTCCGCCACCCTTTTCTTCCCGGCGCCGGCCTTTGCGCCGAATGCTATCCTTATTATACATGGAAATTATAAAACCACAAGTAATTGTGTCAATAAGTTCAAACGAAAGCGCCCCCCGCGCGGGAAACGGCTTCCTGATTCCGCCGTCTGCCGCGGGGGCGCATCCCTTCGCGTGTGTTTCCGTGTGCCCTGCACTGCCGCAGGCGCAGAGCTTTTACCGCAGGAGGGCGATTTCCGACGCCGCCCAGGCGATGATGACCATCCCCACCGGGAGGGACAGCACCGTCAGCAGCGCCCTGTCTTTTTTGACCAGGATCGAGACAAGCCCCAGAAGAAACCCCATCGTCCCCAAAGCCACGATCAGCGGATCAGGCAGAGGAAACGCAAGGGTCATCTTCAGGCCAATCAAAACAAGAAACAGGATACTCAGATTCGCGGCCCATTTCCCGGTTGCCGTTTTTGCCCACAGGCTCATTTTCAACCCGCACTCCTCCTTTTGGATCGGCATCCCGCCCTCCGCACCAACGCGCCGCGCGGGAAAGGCGCGATCAACCCCATTCCTCCGACGCGTACAGCGTGTCTTCAGACGCCACTATCATAAAAAAGGTCCAGGCAGGGACATAGGTGCCCCAGACTATATTTTCCTTCAAAAGTATAAATTTCTGGAAATCCGGGTGGAAAATCGAGTATGCCACGAACATGTCGCTGATAAACAGCAGGCACCCCGCCAACGCGATCAGCCACGCCATCTTTATGGTGAAATAACCGCGGTACAGGGTGGCGACCATGGTCACGGCGGCAGCGCACAGCACAATGCCGATGACGATGGCCGCCGGGTACATCACGCCTTTGGCATACTGCTTCAGGTTCAGAAAAACATAAGTGAAGATGCCCACGAACGGGATCGCCGTCAGAAGCTCCGCCTTCCCAATCCTGAAATTTCTGTTGAACGCGGCGATCAGACACAGATAGGCCGCGATAAAGCCGAGCATCCCGTAAAGCGTGCTGTTGGCCACGGGCTGCGCGAAGGTCCTCGTAAGCTCGAAATAGTAATCCGAAAAGAGGGTGCACAGGAATGCCAGGGCAAGGATCCACTGTTCCTTATGTGCTTTCTGCATCCCAGCCACCGTGAGGACCATCGTGACCCGGACGGCGAACATCAGATACAGGGCAGGCGGGGTGTCCCGATAGAGCGCCTGGAACCAAAGAATGAGCATGGTCAGGGGCAAATAAACCGTGAGCAGAATTCGCTGCGCGTTTTTCATCTCAGACCCCTCCGTCAGAGTAGAATGCCCGCGTCCGGGCGCGCTTTCTGTTTGTTTATTTTATCATAGATCTTTTCAAAATTCAGCACATTCCTGTAAATATTATTCGCGCGATTCGCGCGGTTCCGGGGCGCCGGCGGACTGCACCGACAGTTTTTCCCGCACAAAGCATACCAGTTCCTGAATGGACCGCTTTCCTTCCGGCGTATTGCGGTAAAATATCATAAAATCGTGAAACATTCCGTTCCAGAGCTTATAGGTCACATCCACGCCGGCAGCCCTCGCCCTTTCCGCCGTTTTTACAGAATCGTCGCTGTATACGTCTTCTGTCGCCCCGTGTATGAAGAGCGGCGGCAGGTTTTCATAATCCCCATAAACGGGGGATATGAGGTAATGCTCCAGATGGGTCTCACCCGCGTAGGCTTTGGCGCACAGCCTGTCGAATTCGACCGAATTGATGGGGTCCAGGGCGGCGTTCCTGATACAGCTGTCTGTTGTCATGGTGAGATCCATCCAGGGCGACAGGAGCGCGATGGCGCCCGGAAGCGGGATCTGGTGCTCCCGGAAGTACATGGCGGCGGCAACGCAAAGGCCGCCGCCGGCCGAGTCTCCCAGAAACAGGATGTTCCGAGGGTCGGTGCCGGAATCGATCATTTCCCGGTATACCGCCGTTACGTCATGCAGGGCCGCCGGAAACGGATTTTCCGGCGCCAGCCTGTATTCGACCGACAGAACGGGCACCCCGCTCTTCCCGGCAAGTCCGACGGTAAAGGGCCTGTAGGCGGCGGCCGAGCCGATACAATACCCGCCGCCATGCAGAAAGAGCGTGATCCGATCCTTTTCCGCCGCCGGAGGCACCGCCCACTCAACAGGGACCCCGGCGATTTCCGTCTTCTCCACGCTGATTTCCTTCGGCGCCTTGAATTTACGCCCAAACTTCTCCAGGTTTTCCCGTGCGGTCCGGTAAGCCGCGGCATGCGCTGCATGTTGTTCCAGCATTTTCTTCTGCATCCGTCCTCTGATCGGCCGGGCAGGCGCCGGAAAGGCGCCGGCCCCCACTCATATTTCTATCCCGGCAAGGGCCACATACAGGGCCAGCACGGTAACATAAAGGGTCGCGAAATAATACAGCCACGGGAGCTTCTTGACGTAAAGGAAGAAAAGCACCACGCCTACGATCACCGCCCCGATCAGCAGGGTCATCCATTGCGGCTTCCCATACAGCTGGATTCCGAGCTCCACGAGGACAACCATCAGCGGCATGGTTAAAAAAGTGGCTTTGAACAAATCGGGCAGTTTTAATCGCAGGATCAGCAAGGACAGCAGCAGGATCAGAACAAGAAAGACACGGTGGAACGAGCCGTATATGTACGGACCCATTTCGGATGCGCCGGCAAGCATCGCCATCACGTAGTAGACGCCCGCCGCCAGTAAGAACGCTGCGTTGAAGAGAAGAAACCCGACCCCCATGATCACAAGTGCGGACAACACATTTTTCTGCCACGGTTTCAGTTTCATCTGAATCCCTCCTTAAAAATAGATGTCATCATATCCGCCTCTTTGGTTCAGCCGCTAAACTTCCCGCCTCGGTGCCCCCCGCTTTCCTTGGTGTAATTTTACACCTTTTTGGCTATATTTTCAATCTATAATTTTGTCGTTCTTAAAATAAACAAACTCCCTGTTTTGCGCGAAGACCCGCCGGCCGCGGAACTCTCTCCCACAGCCGGCAGGTCTTTTCTTGCTTCTTTTTATGTGTCCGGAATCTCGTCCTCCCGGCCGCCCCGCGTCATCAGCACGACGCTCTCCACATGATGCGTGCGGGGGAAAAGGTCTACCGCGACCGCTTTCCGGAGCCGGTAGCCGC
>CAZVHV010000013.1:0-9852 GCA_964627025.1 uncultured Oscillospiraceae bacterium
GTATGTTCTGCGGGACATTTCCGCCCCCATCTACGCCACCCCCATGACGGCCGGACTGGTGAAGCTCAAGCTGGAGGAAAACCGCCTGCTGGACAAGACCAAGCTCGTGATCTGTCAGGCGGGGGAAACCATCAAGGCGGGCAAGTTTACCGTCGAGTTCATTCACGCCAACCATTCCATTGCCGACGCGGTGTGCTTTGCCATCCGCTGCGCGATGGGTACGGTGGTCCATACCGGCGATTTCAAGATCGATCCGACCCCCATCAAGGGCGGGATGATGGATCTTGCCCGCCTGGGCCAGCTGGGGAAGGAAGGCGTGCTGGCCCTGCTGTGCGACTCCACGAACGTGGAGCGCTCCGGCTACACCCGAAGCGAGAGCAGCGTGGGCGCCAGTTTCGACTCGCTCTTCAAGGGCTGTGAGGAACGCATCATCGTCACCACCTTCGCGTCCAACGTGGACCGGATCCAGCAGGTGATCAATGTCGCCGCGAGATACGGCCGTAAGGTGGCGGTCACCGGGCGCAGCATGGAGAACATCATGAAGGTCTCCACCGAGCTGGGCTATATGGAAGTGCCCGAAGGGACCCTGGTGGACATCAACCATATCAAATCCCTGCCCAAGAATAGGATCTGCATCATCACCACCGGCAGCCAGGGCGAGACCATGTCCGCGCTGTTCCGCATGGCGTTTTCCACCCACCGGCAGGTCGACATTCAGCCCGGCGACCGTATCATCATCTCGGCGTCGGCCATCCCCGGCAACGAAAACTCGGTGGGCAATGTCGTCAACGAGCTCTTCCGCAAGGACGCGGAGGTGGTGGATGAGCGTCAGGGCGAGCTCCACGTTTCCGGCCACGCCTGCCAGGAGGAGCTCAAGATCATCCACGCGCTGGTAAAGCCGAAATTCTTCATTCCGCTTCACGGCGAGCAGCGCCATCTGAAGACGCACGCCAGGCTGGCGCGCGGCATGGGCATGGACCCGAGCCATATCATCATCAGCGATATCGGAAAGGTGATCGAGCTCACCCCCGACAGCGCGCGGATCAACGGCACCGTTCCGTCCGGCCGGGTGTTCGTGGACGGCTACGGCGTGGGCGACGTGGGCAGCGTGGTGCTCCGGGACCGGAAGCATCTGGCGCAGGACGGCATGATCGTCATTGTCCTTTCGCTCTCCAGCACCGACGGCGCGCTGATCTCCGGACCCGATATCATCACCCGCGGCTTCGTCTATGTGAAAGAATCGGAGAAACTGATGGATGAGCTGCGGTGTGTGGTCCTGGATTCGCTGGAGCGCTGCCGTGCGCAGAGCAACGCCGACTGGGCGGCCATGAAGGCCGCCGTCAAGAGCGACCTTTCGGATTACCTTTATAAAAAGACCAAGCGCAGCCCCATGATCCTGCCTGTCATCATGGAGGTCTGAGCGCAGTAAAAAGGAGTGCGCCGCAGTCTGCGGACGCACTCCTTTTTTTGATCGGCGGAGCGGCTGCTGCCGGTTTTCTTCAGAGGCCGAGGCCCAGCCTGCGGTAATAATCGGTTTCCAGGATTTTGACCGAATAGCTGAACATGTCCCTGACCTCCCGGATCATGCCCAGCGCATAGCCGTCGGGCGCCGAGGCACCCTCGTTTGGGGTGAAGGTGTCGGTTTTGGAGTTGTAGCGGCCCAGATCGGTGAGGAAGCTCCGGTTGGAGAACACCACCAGCCCCGGGCTGTCCGAGAGGATGTCCCGCCCCATCAGCAGGCGCGAATCATATTCCAGCCCGAAGAGATTGGAAAGAGTGGGGATGATGTCCAGGCTTTCGCAGGGCTTATCGACGACGACGGGCTCGGTCATGTCGCCCGACCACAGGATCAGCGTGCTCTTGTAAAGCTCGAAGTTTTCCTCCACGGTATGGCCCGCCAGCTCGTCGATGGCCGATTTGTCCAACCCGTAGGGGTAGTGGTCGGCGGAGAGGCAAATGACGGTGTTCTCCAGCTGGCCGGCCGCCTTCAGCTGCCCCAGCAGATACTCCAGCGCGCGGTCCAGCTCGATCTGGCAGGCGAGATAGGCGCGGGCGTTCTCCGAAAGATCCCGGCCGGCCACCTCGCTCTTGTGCTTGGCGGCCATGGCGTTGCCCGTGAAGGTATAGTTCATGTGGCCGCTCACCGTCATGTAGTAGGTGTGGAAGGGGACGTCGCCGATATATTCGGGGATGGTGACCTGCATCATCTCCAGATCGGACTCCGGCCAGGTGGATTTTACGGTCAGCCCGTTGCCCACGCCCTTGTAGTCGTAGCCCATGTTGGGGTGGGACACATCGCGCCGGTAATAGTTCCAGGTGTGATCATGGTAGGCCCGGGTCGCGTATCCCAGACGGCGGAACTGATTGCCCATGCAGAAATACATGTCGTTGTTGCGCGACTGATAGAAGGACCATACCCCGGATTTCGGGATGAGTGAGGTGCAGGCCGCGTATTCTCCGTCGGAGGTGGATACCCACCAGAGAGGATTATAGAAGTTGCGGAAAACAAAGCCCGTGTTGGCCAGCTTGTATAGGGTGGGGGTGAGCTCCGGGTCCACGGCGTAGGAGGAAAAACCCTCCGCGGTCAGAAAGATCAGGTTCTTGCCCTGGAACAGCCCGGTATACTGGTTTTTAAGGGTGGGGGTGCGCTGACGGAAGTAGTTGTGCATCCCGAGCAGGGTCTGATCGGTCTCGCCGGCGATCAGCGCATCAAAATCGATGTCCATGATATTCGGCTGAAAGACGATGGGAGCGGAGGCTGGGTCCGACGTGGCTGGGTCCTCCGGTTCCGGCGCGGCGGAAGGGGCGGGCCCGGAAGAAAGCTCCGGGTCCGGGGGACCGAACAAAAGCTGCTTCGCGTCCAGCCGCAGCGTGGTCGCCACGCCGAAGGTGGAGACCGAAAGCTCGGGCACGAAGCTGTCCTCATACAGCGTCTTCGGGGAGAGCACGCCGGCGGTGGCGTTGGTCACCACCAGGATCGCCAGAAGCTGAGATCCGACGACACAGGCGGCAAGCCCGCTCAGCAGCCGCCGGCTCGCCCGGTGGTCTGGCGTGACTTGTCCGCCGAAGAGGCACAGCAGCAGAAGGGGGACCGCCAGCAGCAGCAGCGGAACCAGCGCGCTCCGGATACCGGGTAGGGCCTCCCGCCAGAAGGAGAGCACCTTGCCGGTGCCGCTGATGGAATAGAGCGTGAGGAAGGTCTTGAAAATGGTGTAGTACACCGTCTGCACCATATACCAGAGGGTGATCAGGCTCATGAGAAGGAGAGAGACCATCCGGTTGCCCCGCTTGCCCCACACCGTGCAGAACAGGGAGCAGAGCAGGCCCGCGGGTATGGTGAAAAGCAGGGTATAGCCCAGCCCGCGGTCAAACAGCACGCCAAAGGAGGCCGTTTTGACCACACACTCCAAAAAGATCAGAGCAAGGGGGAAAAAGAGCAGGAAAAGGAGCCGCACGTTATTTTTGTGCGCAAGATGTTTTGGCTGCTTTCGCGCGTCATGCATCCGGTCATCACCTCACATTATATACAATATACCAAAAGAATGGGTTTCATGCAAATTGAAGATTCCTCCAGAGGCTGTATAGAACCGCCCGTGTTTTCACATCCTTTATAACGCACAGCACTTTGAATGGGAGGAGCGAGCGCCATGAAACGATTTTTTTCGGCACTGCTTGCCGTATCTTTTCTGCTGATCCCGGCCGCCGCCGTCTCCGGCGCGCCGGAGGTTGAGGCCGCTGCCGTACTGCTGATGGAAAAGGAGACCGGAACGGTCCTTTATGAGGAAAATGCCCACGAAAAACTGGAGCCCGCCAGCGTCACCAAGGTGATGACCATGCTGCTTGTGGTGGAGGCGCTGGAAGAGGGGCGCATTTCGCTGGAAGATAAGGTCACCATCTCCGCCCATGCCGCAAGTATGGGCGGCTCCCAGGTTTTTCTGGAGGAGGGGGAGCGGATGAGCGTCCATGACCTTCTGAAGGCGGTGGCGGTGGCATCGGGCAACGACGCCGCCGTGGCGCTGGCCGAGCAGATCGCCGGCAGCGAGAACGGCTTTGTGGAACTGATGAACCGGCGGGCGGCCGAGCTGGGGATGGAGGATACCAATTTTGTCAACTGCACGGGCCTGCCTGCCGAGGGCCACGTCACCTCGGCCTATGACATCGCGCTGATGTCCCGTGCCCTTATCCTGCACCCAATGATCCGGGAGTATACCACCATTTGGATGGACAGCATCCGGGACGGGCAGTTCCAGCTGGCCAATACCAATAAGCTGATTCGATTCTATGACGGCGCCACGGGCCTGAAGACCGGCTCCACCGACAACGCGCTCTACTGCATTTCCGCGACCGCCGAGCGGGACGGCATGGAGCTGATCGCCGTGGTGCTGAAATCGCCCACCTCGAGCGCGCGCTTCGAGAGCGCCAAGGCGCTGCTGAATTTCGGCTTCGCCAACTATACCCTTCTGGACGTCTATCCCGGCGAGGCCCTGCCGCCGGTGGAGGTGCTGATGGGAACCGAGGGTTATGTCCAGCCGGAGCTCTCGCGCCCTGTCCGCATTCTGATCGACAAAAATGACCTGAATAAGGTGGAAAGCTCGGTTCAACTGGTGAAAAATGTGGAAGCGCCGGTGGAAAAAGGGCAAAAACTGGGAACCATGACGGTATCCGTCGGCGGCGTCGTCCGCGAGAGCGTCCCCATTGTGGCCGGCGACGGCGTGGAGCGCCTTACCGTTCCCGGTATTTTCGGAAAATTCCTGAACATCCTGTTTATGGGAGACTGACCCAAAAGCGCCGCGTCCGCACGCCGTTTTCACGGGCGGTACGGCGGAAACATCAGAAGCGCGGGCCGGCTGCTCCGAAGAAGGGGCGGCCGGGCCCGCGCGCTCTTGCAAAGTTATGGTAGGAATGGTATAATAAAATACATTACACCGGCATATCGTTGTGCAGGGGGGACAAAGCCTGCACAGCCGGCCAATACCATAAAACGGGATGCCGGGCGCCGCGGATCGCCGTCTGCCCAAGAGGGCGGACAAGGCTTTTACAAAAGAAAAAACATGGAGATAAGTACAAGGGCGGGCAGACATATTTTCTTCCTGCCTGTTCTTATTCCGGGGCGCCGAGCTGCCTGCGATTTCGGGACTTTTTCGTTGCTTTGCCTTGACGGAGATACAAAACGGTTATATAATTTATACAAATGGAGACGGAAAGACCGAAAAAATGTTGTTACTATCGACGGGGCGCGAGAAACGGTCTTTTGACAGGTTTTTTGACAGGCAAAGCTTAATATTTTGATTTGAGCTTTTTTTCTTCACCTGAAACCGCGGGAACGATCGAAACTTTCGTGAAAAAGATACCGTTGTGCGGCTGCGGCAAGCCGATACCAAAGAAAAGAAAAAGGTGGTGTTTCCTTTGGACAGGAAATCAGGGAACCGTTCTCAAAGCGTTGCGGAAGGACTGGCCGAATTCCATGAAGGGCGGGCGATCCGTGCGTGGAAATACATGGGGTCCCACCCAAAACGGCAGGGGGGCGTTTCGGGATATTTCTTCCGGGTCTGGGCGCCCAGCGCGGTCAGGGTCGGGGTGATGGGAGACTTCAACGGCTGGGATGAAACTGCGAACCTGCTCACCAGGACGGATATGGGCGTTTGGGAGGGCTTTGTGCCCGGGCTTGAACAGTATGACGTCTATAAATACGCCATCCTCGGCAGGGACGGATGGGTGCGCGCAAAGGCCGATCCCTACGCCTTCCACGCGGAGACGCGTCCGGCCACCGCCTCCAAGCTCTATGACCTCAAGGGCTATCAGTGGGGCGACCGGAAATGGATGAACCGGCGCAAAAAAGATCTGGTATACGACAGTCCGCTGAATATTTATGAGCTTCATCTTGGCTCCTGGAGGCGCAACGGCGAAGACGAAATGCTGAGCTACCGCGAGATGGCCGACTGGTTGGTGCCCTATGTCAAAGAGATGAACTTTACCCATGTGGAGCTCATGCCCGTGACCGAGCACCCGCTGGACGCCTCCTGGGGCTATCCGAGCACCGGATATTTTGCCGCGACCAGCCGCTATGGACCCCCCAGCGACTTTATGTAACTGGTCGACCAGCTACACCAGGCGGGGATCGGCGTCATCCTGGACTGGGTGCCCGCCCACTTCCCCAAAGATGCCTTCGGACTCTATGAATTCGACGGTACGCCTACCTATGAATATGCCGATTCGAGAAAGTCGGAGCATGCCGACTGGGGGACCCGCGTCTTTGACTACAGCAGATACGAGGTGCGCTCGTTCCTTTTTTCCTCCGCCATGTTCTGGCTGGAGCAATACCACATCGACGGCCTGCGGGTAGACGCGGTGGCCTCCATGCTTTATCTGGATTATGGCCGGGAGAACAGCGAGTGGTGCCCCAACTACTACGGCGGGCGTGAAAACCTGGAGGCGGTGGATTTCTTCCAGAGGCTGAACGAGTTCATATTCGGCGACCATCCCGATGTGATGATGATCGCGGAGGAATCCACGGCGTGGCCGCTGGTCACGAAGCCGACCGATTCCGGCGGGCTTGGCTTCAACCTCAAATGGAACATGGGCTGGATGAACGATATCCTCCACTATATCAAGCTGGACCCCTACTTCCGTCAGTATAACCATAATGATATTACCTTTTCCCTGATGTATGCGTTTTCTGAAAATTTTGTTCTCCCGCTTTCTCATGATGAGGTGGTGCACATGAAGGGCTCCCTCATTGGGAAGATGCCGGGATCGAACGAGGAAAAATTTGCCGGCGTGCGGGCGTTCTACACTTACATGCTGACCCATCCGGGCAAGAAGCTGCTGTTTATGGGCGCGGAGATCGGCCAGTTCGCCGAGTGGCATTTCGAGTATTCCCTGGACTGGCACCTGCTGAACTATACCCCCCATCAGCAGCTGCAGGATTTTTTCAAAACGGCCAACGCGTTTTATCTGGAAAATCCCGCTCTGTGGGAAAACGATTTTTCCTGGGAAGGCTTCGAATGGATCTGCGCCGACGATCACTACGGAAACAGCGTCTCGTTTTTGCGCAAGGATAAGAAGGGGAATTTCCTCCTGACCGTGTGCAATTTCTCCCCGGTCCATCGCAAGGGATACCGGGTAGGCCTGCCCCTGCCGGGCGCGTATTACGAGGAGTTCAACACCGACCGGCTGGAATTCGGCGGCGGCGGTCACCTCAACAGCGAGCCCATTCTGTCACAGCCTGTTTCCTGCCATGGCCGGGAACAGTCCATGGAGATCGATCTGCCCCCCACCGGCGCGGTGATTTTCAGCTATCGAAAGGATATCACGGACACAGAGGAACCTCCCGCCCGCAAAAGAGTGCGGAGAAAGTCACAGAAGTCGTCCGAAGAGGCGTAGTCCCCTCCACCTGATGCTTTTCGCAGAGAAAAGCAGAGTTAAAGTTCCGAGGTGATACTATTATGAAAAAAGAATGTGTGGCCATGCTGCTGGCCGGCGGTCAGGGAAGCCGCCTCCAGGCGCTCACCAGCCATGTGGCAAAGCCCGCTGTTCCCTTCGGAGGGAAATTCCGCATCATTGACTTTCCACTGTCCAACTGTGTCAACTCCGGCATCGACACGGTCGGGGTGCTGACCCAATACCAGCCGCTGGAGCTCAACAGTTATATCGGCAACGGCCAGCCGTGGGATCTGGACCGCTCCTGCGGCGGGGTACATATTCTGCCTCCCTATGTGAAAAAGGGAGACAAGGGTACCTGGTACAAGGGGACCGCCAATGCGATCTATCAGAACATAGGCTTTATCGACGCCTATAACCCGGAGTATGTTCTGATCCTCAGCGGCGACCATATCTACAAAATGGATTATGCCAAAATGCTCCGCCATCACAAGGAAATGGGCGCCGACTGCACCATCGCGGTGCTGGAGGTGCCTATGGAGGAGACCTCCCGTTTCGGGATCATGAATGTGGACGAACATGGCTTCATTGATGAATTTCAGGAGAAGCCCGCGCACGCGAAGAGCAATCTGGCGTCCATGGGCATCTATATCTTCAACTGGGCAAAACTGAGACGCTACCTGATCGACGATGAAAAGGACAAGGAATCCCAAAATGATTTTGGCGGCAATATCATCCCCAAGATGCTTGCCGGCGGAGAACGGCTGGCCGCCTATCGTTTTTCGGGCTACTGGAAGGATGTCGGCACCATCGACTCCCTGTGGGACGCGACGATGGATATGCTTTCGGTGAAGGGCGGCGTCCAGATTTTTGACGGCCAGTGGCCGATCTACGCGCGCTCGCCAACCAGGCCGCCGCACGTCACCGGCATGCACGCCGTCATCTCCCACAGCCTGGTCACCGGCGGCTGCGAGGTGGACGGCAGGGTGGAGAACTCTGTTCTGTTCCATTCGGTCAAGGTGGAGGAAGGCGCTGTCGTCCGTTACTCCATCCTGATGCCCGGCACCGTGGTAAAGGCGGGCGCGATCGTGGAGTATGCGATCGTCGCGGAACGGGCTGTCATCGGCGAACATGCGAGAGTGGGGGCCCCCCCTGACGGAAGCAACGGCTGGGGCATCACCGTGGTGGCGTCCGACAGCACTGTAGGCGATGGCGTCGTTGCTTCCGCCGGCACTACGGTGAGCGGCGACGTAAGAAGGGAGGATGCATAATGAACAACTTTCATGGCATCATTTTTGCATACCGATCCAATCCCGCACTGCGGGAACTGACGCAGAACCGAAACACTGCCTCTCTTCCTTATGGCGGACGCTACCGTGTGATCGATTTCATGCTGTCCAATATGGTGAACGCCGGGATGGATGATGTGGGACTCATCGTCCATGCCGGGTATCAGTCCCTCCTGGATCATGTCGGCTCCGGCAAGGATTGGGACCTTTCCCGCAAGCACGGCGGGCTGCGGATCCTTCCCCCGTTCGGTTATATCGGGAGGAAGGGCGACGGAGAATACCACGGCCGGATGGACGCGCTGATCGGCGTTTACTCCTATCTCCAGCATATCCGGCAGGACTATGTCGTGCTCGCCAGCGGTGACCTGGCCGCCAACCTGCCCCTGACCGATATCTGCGAAGCGCATCTGAAAAGCGGCGCCGACATCACCGCTGTGTGCACGCGCCAGCTGCGGAGCGCTCCGCGCACCTCTGTCTATTTTACCTTCGGCGAGAACGGACTGGCGACCGACATAGCCGTCAATCCCGCGATCCCGACGGGCTGTGAGTCGCTGGAGGTCTATGTGCTGTCCAAAGAGCTTCTTCTCAGCATTGTGGATCACTGCGCCGCCCGGGGGATCTCCTCTTTCAGCGGAGGGGTCCTGGTGCCGATGGCCTCCACGCTGAAAATCGCCCCCTGGTATTTCAACGGTTATGCGGCGCGCCTTCAGTCGGTGGACGGCTACTTTGCCAGAAGCATGGAGCTCCTGGACCCGGCTGTCCGGGCCGACCTGTTCGACCCTGCCCGCTCCATCAAGACCAAAGACCGCTCCGATCCCTCCACCTACTATGGGACCGGCTCCAAATGTGTGAATTCTCTTGTGGCCGACGGCTGCATCATCGAGGGCGAGGTGGAAAATTCCATCCTGTTCCGCGGTGTGCATATCGAGCAGGGAGCCAGGGTGTGCAACTGTATTCTGATGCAGTCTACTGTTATCCATCGCGGGGCTGTGATGAAATATACCATTACCGACAAAAACGTACAGGTCAATCCCGAACGGATGCTCATGGGACATGAGACCTATCCTCTTGCCATCGCAAAAAACGCTATTATTTAGGGCTTAAAAAGAAGGGAGTCTAAGATGAAAATTCTGTTTGCTGTTTCTGAGGCGGTGCCATTTGTGAAAACAGGCGGCCTGGCCGA
>CAZVHV010000013.1:9862-13729 GCA_964627025.1 uncultured Oscillospiraceae bacterium
GGCGTTGGCCGCCCGTGGACATGATGTAAAGGTTATTCTTCCGCTTTACGAGAGCATTGGTGAGCAGTGGCGGGAAAAAATGACCTTTTTGCAGTGCTACGACATCAAACTTGCGTGGCGCACGCCTTACTGCGGCATTCTCTCCCTGGAGAAAGACGGCGTAACCTATTTGTTTGTAGACAATGAGTACTATTTTAAGCGGGCGGATCTTTACGGCCATTATGACGACGGCGAGCGCTTTGCGTTTTTCTCCCGCGCGGTGATCGAGGCGGCCGAGCATCTGGACTGGAGCCCGGATATCATCCACTGCAACGACTGGCATACGGCGCTGGTGCCCATCTATCTCCTGGAGGAGCGCTACCGCGTGCCGCAGCTGGCCGAGACAAAATCGGTATTTACCATCCACAACATTGAGTATCAGGGCCGCTACAGCGAACACACGCTGTATGATGTTTTCGGCCTTACGCATGACTATTTCAATGAGCATATGCTGTCGTACTATGGGGATATCAACCTGATGAAGGGCGCGGTCTACGCTTCCGACTATATCACCACCGTCAGCCCGACTTATGCGCAGGAACTCCAGTATGCCTTTTATGCCCATGGGCTGGAGGGCGTCATTGGGGACAACCGGTATAAGCTGCGCGGTATTCTCAACGGCATCGACACCAAGCGCTATGACCCCAGAAAGGACACCGGCCTCGCGAAGAACTATTCGCCCGGCAGGCTCCAGGGCCGCAAGGAGTGCAAACTTGCCCTCCAGCAGGCGGCCGGTCTTCGGGAAAATGCGGACGTGCCCATCATTGCCTGCATATCCCGTCTGGTCCGCCACAAGGGATTCGATCTCGTGGTTGCCGCGATTTCGGAGATTATGAGCATGGACGTGCAGGTGGTGGTGCTGGGCACCGGAGACTGGGACTTTGAAGAAGCGTTCCGTTATGCCGCAAACCAGTACCCGGGCCGCTTCGCCACTCATATCATGTATTCCGACGCGCTGGCAACTGCGATCTACGGCGGTGCGGACATCCTCCTGATGCCCTCCATCTCCGAGCCCTGCGGTCTGGCTCAGATGATCGGCATGCGGTACGGCGTCATCCCTGTGGTGCGTGAGACCGGCGGACTGCGCGATACGGTCATGCCTTACTGCGCCGATACCGGCGAGGGCAACGGCTTCACCTTTGAAAACATCAACGTGCAGGATATGACGCAGGCCATGGAAAAGGCGGTAACCCTTTACGAGACCGACAAGAAGGCCTGGAAGTCCCTGCAGAAGAGCGCCATGACGGCGGATTTCAGCTGGCAGAAGTCGGCGGACGAATATCTTGAGATTTATCATAGCCTTCTCACGAATTTGTAATTTTTATAACAGGGGCGGCCTGCCTCTCCGTATGGCGCGCATTCACCGGCGGCCGACACCGGTGAATGCGCTGCGCCAGCGTGACATTCGAGTCGGCATATCATTTCCAGGATACACAGCCGCGGCAGTGCGGCTGTGCGTTCTGATGCTTTCAAACAGGAGAATTTCTTTATGCAGACTTACACCAAGAATGATTTTCGCAATTTTATTGTGGACAAGCTCCGGCGGAATTTCGGCCGGGACGTAGAGGAAGCAAACGCTGCGCATATGTTCAAAGCCTGCGCACTGGTGCTGCGGGATATTATGGCCGCACGCCAGATCGAGACCGAGGAAAAAACGTGGGATTCCCATGAACGGCAGGTCCACTATCTCTCGATGGAATTCCTGATGGGCCGCTCTTTGGCGAAAAACGCCTTCAATCTGGGCGTCCTGGAGGCCCTCACGGGCGCGGTGGAGGAGCTGGGCTTCTCGGTCCCCGATCTTTTTGAGACAGAGCCGGACGCCGGGCTGGGCAACGGCGGACTGGGCCGCCTGGCCGCCTGCTATCTGGATTCCATGACCACCCTCGAGATCCCCGCCACCGGCTACTCCATCTGTTATGAACTGGGTATTTTCAGACAGAAGATCATCGATGGCAGACAGGTGGAGCTGGCGGACAACTGGCTGGATCTGGGAGACGCATGGCTCATCCCCAAAATGGACGAGACCGAGCGTGTGCACTACGGCGGCACCGTCAGCGACAGCTGGGAGAACGGGCAGTACAAGATCAAGCACGAAGGGTATACCACCGTGCTGGCCGTGCCCAGAGATATGATAATTTCCGGTTACGCGACCGAACATACCAACGTGCTCCGCCTCTGGGACGCGAAGTGCCCCGTCCCGGCGGACATGTCCCTTTATTCCAGCGGCCAGTACCTCAAGGCGGTGGAGCAGCAGGCGATGGCCGAGGTGATCGCCAAGGTGCTCTACCCCGATGACAACCATTATGAGGGCAAGTCCCTGCGCCTGAAGCAGCAGTATTTCTTTGTCTCGGCCACCGTCCAGTCCATCACCAGAAAGCACAGGACGGAGTACGGGACCCTGCGCAATTTCCATCAGAAGCATGTCATTCAGATCAACGATACCCATCCGGCGCTGGTGATCCCGGAGCTCATGCGCATCCTGCTGGATGAGGAGGGCTACGGCTGGGACGAGGCGTGGCATATCGTGACCGGTACGGTGGCCTACACCAACCACACCGTGCTGCCCGAGGCGCTGGAAAGATGGCCGCAGCAGCTGATGGAGACCCTGCTGCCGCGCATCTGGAAGATCATGCAGGAGATCGCGCACCGCTATCAGGGCGACCTGAGCCGCTTTTTCCGGGGCGACGAGTCCAGGATCCGCAACATGGCGGTCGTATGGGACGGTGAGGTGCGCATGGCCAATCTCTGCGTCTGTGCATGCTTTGCGGTCAATGGTGTATCGGTTCTCCATTCGGAGATCCTCAAGCAGGAAGTTTTCCGCGACGCCTATCTCAGAACGCCGAAAAAATTCAAAAATGTCACCAACGGCATTGACCATCGCCGCTGGCTGGCCGGCATAAACCCCCGGCTGGACGAACTGATACAGGACTGCACCGGCGGAAAAGACTATCTCCTCCGCCCGGAAGTGATCGCGAAGCTGGAGCATTTTCGGGACGACGCGGGCGTGCTCGCCCGGATCGGAGAGATCAAGACCGAAAACAAGCGCATGTTCTGCGATTATGTCTTCCGCGAGTCCGGAATCCGCCTCAACACCGACGCTATTTTCGACGTGCAGGTGAAGCGCCTGCACGAATACAAGCGGCAGCTGCTGAATGTGATCCATATCACCTCGCTGTATCAGCGCCTGCGGGACAACCCGAACGCCCCCTTCACACCCAGAGTCTACCTGTTCGGCGCCAAGGCGGCCCCCGGCTATCTGGTGGCCAAGGAGATCATCCGGCTCATTTGTTCCCTCGAGGCGCAGATCAACAATGACCCGCTGTGCAAGGACAAGCTCCAGGTCGTTTTTCTGGAGAACTACCGTGTTTCCCTTGCGGAAAAGCTGATGCCCGCCGCGGAAGTGTCCGAACAGATCTCCACCGCCGGCAAGGAGGCGTCCGGCACCAGCAACATGAAGTTCATGATGAACGGCGCGCTTACCATCGGCACGCTGGACGGCGCCAACGTGGAGATGCACAACCAGCTGGGCGATGAGAACATGTTCCTCTTCGGCCTGACCGCCGATGAGATCAAAAAGCTGAAGCAAGAGGGCTACAGGCCGTATGAGTATTATATGCGCAACCCCTATCTCAAGCGGGCGCTGGAGGAGATCTCCGCCGGATTCGGAGACGGGGTGAGCTACAACCACCTCACCAGCCGGCTCCTGTTCGGCGCAGGCGGCGAGGCGGACGAGTACATGCTGTTGGCCGACTTCGAGAGCTACCGGGAAGCGCAGGCGCTGGCGGGCGAGACCTACCTGGACCGGCAGCGCTGGAACCGGATGGCACT
>CAZVHV010000013.1:13739-15490 GCA_964627025.1 uncultured Oscillospiraceae bacterium
TTGCGAGGTCCGGCATCTTCGCGGCAGACCGCAGTATCCGGGAGTACGCGAAAGACATCTGGAGTGTTCCCATACGGGAATAAAATACCGGGGAGGTGTGGAAAACACCTCCCCGACTTTTTCGCGCGGAAAACGGCTGTGCAGGAAAACCTGCACAGCTCCTTGACTTTTTGCGAGCAAAGTCATAAAATATTAAATTACTGTTTTGGTGCAAGGAGAGATTTTGCATGGCGGTATATCTGGATCATGCGGCTACCACACGGGTCTATCCCGAGGCTGCCGAAGCGGCGTTTCAGGCCATGACCGAAGAGTACGGGAATCCGTCCGCGGTCTATGAAATGGGCAGGGATGCCGCCGCGGCTCTGGCCCGGCGCCGCGCGGTGGTTGCCGATGCGCTCGGCTGCGGTGCCGGGGAGGTTTTTTTTACGTCCGGCGGTACCGAGGGCGACAATTGGGCGGTTTCCATCGCCGCGGCGCTGGGCAGACGCGCAGGCAGACATATCGTCACCACCGCCGTGGAGCACGCGGCCGTGCTGGAGCCGATCCGGGAACTGGAGCGGCAGGGGTACGAGGTCACCTGCCTCAAGCCGGACAGGAGCGGCCGTATTTCCGTGCAGGCGGTCGAGGACGCGCTCCGGCCGGACACCGTCCTGGTATCCATGATGCTGGTGAACAACGAGACCGGAACGCTGCTGCCCGTGGCTGAGACTGCCCGGGCCGTAAAGCGCGCCGGCGTGCCCGCGCTAGTCCATACCGACGCCGTGCAGGCCTTTCTGAAAGTCCCCTTTACTCCGGCCGGACTGGGCGTGGACCTGCTCACGGTCAGCGGCCATAAGATCGGCGCCCCGAAGGGGATCGGGGCGCTCTATATCCGCAAGGGCCTGAAGGCGACCCCGCTCCTGCGGGGGGGCGGTCAGGAGAGCGGCCTGCGTTCGGGTACCGAACCGACCGCGCAGATCGCCGGGTTTGCCGCGGCCTGCGCCCTGCGCAGAGAAAAGATGGACGAGCACATGGCCGCGATGAAGAGCCTGAAGGAGTATACCCTTTCCGCCCTTTCCGCCGCCCTGCCCGAGCTGACGGCGGCCTTCCCCGGGGATGCGCCCCACATCTGCGCCGTTTCGGTGCCCGGCTATCCCAGCGAAATGCTGGTGCGCGCCCTCAGCGACCGCGGCGTCTTCGTTTCGGCAGGATCGGCCTGCCACAAGGGAAAGCCCAGTCACGTTTTTGCCGCCATGGGGCTGCCCAAGCGCACGCTGATGGGTATGCTGCGCATCTCCTTTTCTCCCGAAAACACTACGGCCGACGCGGACGCGCTGCGGGACGCGCTGGTTGCGATCACGCAGGAACGAATTGCAATGAGGTAATGATGTTTTTGTATTTAAACAGGGGCAAAGGCTTTTATCAGGACATGGTAAAGCTGGCGGTCCCGATCATCCTGCAGAATCTGGTGATAAGCTCGCTGAGCCTGGTGGATACCTTTATGGTAGGCCGGCTGCCGGGCGATACGCCCATGGCGGCGGTGACCCTGGCCAATATACCGGTTTTTATGATCCAGCTGGTCATCTTCGGGCTTCAGAGCGGGGCGTCGGTGCTCATCAGCCAATACTGGGGCAAGGGAGATACCGCCGCCATCAACCGGGTGCTGGGGATCGGACTCTATGCGGCCGCCGCGATCAGCCTTCCGTTCGCGCTGGCGATGTTCTGTTTCCCCGTTTGGTCGATGGGGCTCTTCAGCAACAACGCCGGGCTGG
>CAZVHV010000014.1:0-11982 GCA_964627025.1 uncultured Oscillospiraceae bacterium
CCCCACGGCCCTTCTTTGACGCTTGTTTCAGGGGCGTTACAGGACGAAATCTTCCGTCTTGAACTTGCTGAAATCGGGCGAGGCCGGGGGTGGCGGAACCCGCTTGAGCGGGTCGTATCTAAAACCCCTGCAATGCCAGCCCGGGGAGACCACCCCTTTTTTGATGCACAGCACGGAGTCTTCCTCGAGCGCCACACCTTTTTTGCAGTAGGCGCAGCGGGGCTCGATCTTCTTCGTGAACAGCATGGGCCATATCCTCCAAGCGTTGTAATTCTATGTAAAGTTCATTATACAACGCTTCGTTTTCTTTTTCCACTGTTATTTTTCAGGGCGACGACCGCCACCAGGAGAAAAGCGACGCCCATGACCCAGGCCGATACGGTGGAGAGGGTGAGGGCGCTCTGAAAATCCATGGCGGCGATGCCCTCCACCTGTTCGGCGAGGTAGGAGGAGACGGCGGCGTCGAGGGGACGGACCCTGCACAGCAGGGCGGTGAAGAGCGCCGAGAGGCCGCCGTGGAGCAGTTTTCCCACCAGATAGGTCCGGGGGGAGAGGTCGCTGTCGCCCAGAAAGGACAGGACCTGGCAGTGGACGGACAGGCCGGCCCACCCCAGCATGAAGGCGGCCATGGACAGGCGACCCGCCAGCGCGCCGCCCCCCGTAAGCGCCCAGACGCCGGAGGACAGCTCGACGACGCCGGTGAGCAGCCGCTCCGCCCACTCGGCCGAAAATCCAACGGGAGCCAGAAGGGCGCCCAGCCCCGCGGAGAGCGCGCCCAGGATGCCCGAGCGGAAGAGCATCCGGATCACCACGGTGAAAAAGACGACGAACGCGCAGATGTTGAGGGTGGAGAGGAAGGCGCCGGTGATCGAGCCCGTGAGGGCGGAGGTGAAGCGCCTGGCCTGAAACTGGGGCGCGGCGTGCCGCTCCCGTCCGCCCGGCTCGGTCCCGTAAAAGCGGAAGAGCAGCCCGATGCAGATCGAAGCGAGAATATGCGTAAAATAGAGGAGCAGGCCCGTGCTGCTGCTGGCGAACACGCCGGCGCCCACGACCCCGAGGATGAAGGCCGGGCCGGAGTTGTTTGAGAAGGCCAGCAGGCGCTCGGCCTCGGTCCTGGTGCAGGCGCCGCTTTGGTAGAGGGAGAGGGCGGTCTTCGCCCCCACGGGGTATCCGCCGACGAACCCGAGGGCCACGGCGGAGGCGCACGCGCCGCTCACATGAAAGAGCGGCCGCATCAGGCCCTCCAGCGCTCTGCCCAGATAGGCCGCCAGCCCGAGCTCCACGACCAGCGAGGAGAGGACGAAAAAGGGGAAGAGGGAGGGAATGATGACGTTGTAGCAGAGGGACAGGCCCTCCTTCGCGGCCGCCATGGACTCCCGCGGGAAGACCATCAGCGCGGCCGTCGCGCACAGCAGAGCGATCCCCAGCAGCACTTCCCGTATCCACGCTTTTCCCAGCAGCTTTGCCACCGCAGATCACCTCCGTCAGGAATGCATATGCGCGCCGCCCGCGTTTCTTGCGTGTCCAGCCGTAAAAGGGGCCGGAAGATTTTCTGCCGCGGCCGGGCGGTGGGGACATGCAAGAACTCCGCCCCCTTTTCATATGCATAACAGAACAGGAGGGCCTGCCATGGAGAACAAACCGCGCAGAGAGAGTCTGCTGGAAAAGACCGCGGAAGCCTTTGACCTCCCCGCCGACGCCGTGGCCGGCCTCCCCCGGATCGAACTGCTCGGGGACCGTGAGCTGCGCATGGAGAACCACAAGGGGATCCTGGCCTACGGGAAGGAGGAGATCCACATCAGCGGCGGAAAGCTGGTGGTGCGCGTCATCGGCGACGGCCTGGAACTGCGCGCCATGAACGCCGGGGAGCTCCTGATCACCGGCCGCATTTCCGCCGTGCAGCTGACTTAGGAGGTGGCGCCCATGCAAACGATCATCAATCTGCTCCGGGGGTCCGCGTGGGTCCTGATCGTCGGTGCGTTCCCGGAGCGCTTTCTGAACCTCTGCGCGCAGCGCGGCGTCGCGTTCTGGCACCTGGAGTGGGTGGACGCCAACACCATCCGCCTGCGGGTGGCGGGAAAGGATCTGCGCCTTCTTCAGCCGATCGCCGAGCGGGCGGGCTGCGACCTCCGGATAGAGCGGCGGGCGGGCCTGCCGTTCTTTCTGGCCCGGTTCCGCCGGCGCTACGCCCTGCTGGTCGGCTTCGCGCTCTGCATCGCGGCGGCGGGCGTCCTGTCGCGCTTCCTCCTCACCATCGAGGTGACCGGCAACGAGCGGGTGCCCACCGCGGCCATCCTCTCGGAACTGCGCCGGCAGGGCGTGGCCGTCGGCACCTACGGCCCCTCCATCGACGAGCGGGTGGTGAGCCACGAGGTGCTCCTTTCGCTCAAGGATCTGTCCTTCCTCAGCATCAACCTCCACGGCACCCGCGCCGAGATCATCGTCCGCGAGGCCGACCCGGCGCCCGAGGTGGTGGATGAGCACACGCCGACCGACGTCGTCGCCGGCGCGACCGGCATCATCACACAGATGGAGGTGCTCGCCGGCGAGGCGAAGTTCCGCGAGGGGGATACGGTGATCGCGGGCGAGACCCTCATCAGCGGCGTGGTGGACCTCAAGGAGCCGGCGTACAGCACCGGGGATCTGGGGGTCATGCTGGTGCACGCGCAGGGCAAGGTGTACGCCCGGACGTGGCGCACGCTGAAGGCGGTCATCCCGCTGGAGGCCCCGGTCAAGTTTTACACCGGCGCCGAGATCAGCCGGTTTTCGCTCTCCCTGCTGGGCCGCCGCATCAATTTTTACGGAAATGGTGGAATTTCCTTCCCCGAGTATGATAAAATAAGTCAAACCAAAACAATTGTGCTTCCCGGCGGGGTGCCCCTGCCGATCGCACTGACCAGAGAGACCTGCCGCGCCTATACCACCCTGGCCGCCCCCGTCGATCCCGCGGCGGCGGAGGAGCTGCTGAAGACGGCGCTGGACGGGGCGCTGCGCGCCGCGATCGGCGGGGGCGAGGTGCTGCGCGCCGACTACACCGCCGGCGAGCGGGACGGGCTTCTGACCGTCACCCTCCTGGCCGAGTGCAGCGAACAGATCGCCCGCGTCGTCCCGCTTGCCGGCGGATAGCCCCGGGCGGAAGCCGCTGTTGTCAGGGTTCAAAAAGGAGAACTGTCACGAATGATAGAACAAACCGTCAGCATCGAGCGCATGGAAGAAGCCATCAACATTTTCGGGTCCTTTGACGAAAACATACGCATCCTCGAAGCCGAGCTCTCGGTCACCGTGGTCAGCCGCGACGGAGAACTGAAGATCAGCGGCGAGGCGGAGGCGGTGATGTACGCCGTTAAGGCCATCGAGGGCCTGCTGACCCTCTCCGCTCGGGGCGAGACCATCAACGAACAGAACGTGCGCTATATCATCCAGCTGGTGCGCAGCGGCAACGAGGCGCGCATCGGCGAGCTGGCGGCCGATGTCGTCTGCGTCACGGCCAAGGGCAAGCCCATCAAGGCCAAGACCATCGGACAGAAAAAGTACGTGGAGGCCATCAAAAAGAACGTGGTCACCCTGGCCATCGGGCCGGCGGGCACCGGCAAGACCTATCTGGCGGTCGCCGCGGCCGTTTCGGCGTTTCGGGAAAAGTCGGTCAACCGCATCATCCTGACCCGGCCCGCGGTGGAGGCGGGGGAGCGGCTCGGCTTCCTCCCCGGCGACCTGCAGAGCAAGGTGGACCCCTACCTGCGGCCCCTTTACGACGCCCTCTTCGACATGCTGGGCGCCGAGACCTATCAGAAATATCTGGAGCGCGGCAACATCGAGGTGGCGCCGCTGGCCTATATGCGCGGCCGAACCCTGGACGACTCGTTCATTATCCTGGACGAGGCGCAGAACACCTCGCGCGAACAGATGAAAATGTTCCTCACCCGGCTCGGCTTCGGCTCCAGGGCCGTCATTACCGGCGACATCACCCAGGTCGACCTGCCCGCCGAAAAGGTCAGCGGGCTCAAGGAGGCCCTGCGCGTGCTGAAGGGCGTGGAGGATATCGAGATCTGCCGCCTCACCGAGAGCGACGTGATCCGGCATGTGCTGGTGCAGCGCATCATCAAGGCCTATGAGGACGATGAGAACAGGAGGAAGCCCAAACGATGAAGCATACCATTATTCTGGAATCCGAGACCGAAGCGGACAGCTCCTGCGGGGAGCTGCTCACCCGCATCATCACCGCCGCGCTGGACGCGGAGGGGGTCGATATCCCCTGCGAGGTGGACGTGCTTCTGACCGACGACGAGGGCATCCACGCCATCAATCTGGAGCAGCGCGAAGTGGACGCGCCCACCGACGTCCTGTCCTTCCCCATGTTTGACCTTGCGCCCGGCGAAAAGCCAGGGCCGGAAAACGCCGACCCGGAGACGGGACTCGTCCCGCTGGGCGACATGGTCATCTCGGTGGAGCGCGCCGCTGCGCAGGCGGCGGAATACGGCCACGGCATGGAGCGCGAGCTCGCCTACCTCACCGTCCATTCCGTGCTCCACCTGCTGGGGTACGACCATCTGGACGAGGGGGCGCAGAAGGCGCAGATGCGCGCGCGCGAAGAAGCGATTTTGACCGGATTAGGGATCGTGAGGGGAGCGTAAAACAATGACGGAAATCAAAAAGAGCGGAATGATTACCCTCGCCGGACGTCCCAACGTCGGCAAGTCCACCCTGATTAACGCGCTGGTGGGGGAGAAGGTGGCCATCGTCACCAACAAGCCGCAGACCACCCGCAACCGCATCAGCGCCGTCCTCAACCGCGGGGACTGCCAGTTCGTGTTCCTGGACACCCCGGGCCTGCACAAGCCGCGCTCCCGCCTGGGAGACTACATGGTGAACGTGGTGCGCCAGAGCGTGGCCGACGTGGACGCCATTTTGCTGCTGGTGGAGCCCATCGCCAATATCGGCGCGCCCGAGCGCGAGCTCATCGAGCGCATCAAGCAGATGAAGCTGCCCGCGATCCTGGTGATCAACAAGATCGACACGGTGAAAAAGGAAGACCTGCTCGCCGTGATCCAGACCTACAGCGCCGCCCACGACTTTTCCGCCATCGTGCCCATCTCAGCCAGGACCGGCGAGGGGCTGGACGGGCTGCTGGATCTGCTGGGCGCCATGCTGCCGGAGGGGCCGCAGCTCTTCCCGGACGGCATGGTCACCGACCAGCCCGAGCGCCAGATGTGCGCCGAGATCGTGCGGGAAAAGCTTCTGCTCTGCCTGGACAAGGAGATCCCGCACGGGACCGCCGTGGAGGTCACGAAATTTTCCGAGCGGGACAGCGGCATCATCGACCTCCATGTGACCATCTACTGCGAAAAGGCCAGCCACAAGGGCATCATCATCGGGAAATCGGGCGCCATGCTCAAGAAGATCTCCACCCTTGCCCGCGAGGAGGTCGAACGCTTCATGGGGACCAAGGTCTATCTGGAGACCTGGGTCAAGGTCAAGGAAAACTGGCGGGACAGCGACAGCCTCATCCGGAACTTCGGCTACCGGGAAGAATAAACCGTGCATACCAAGACCCAGGGCATCGTCCTGCGGGAGACGAATTACCGGGAAGCGGACAAGATCCTCACCGTCCTCACCCGCGACATGGGAAAGCGGACGGTGAAGGCCCGGGGCTGCCGCCGCAAGGGCAGCCGGCTGGCCGCCTCGGCCCAGCTGCTGGTCTACTCCGACATGACGCTGTTTGAGTACAAGGACCGCTTCAGCATGAACGAGGCCGACTCCCTCGAGCAGTTCTGGGGGGTCCGGAGCGATCTCGCCCTGCTGGCCCTCGCCTCCTATTTTGCCGAAGTCACCGAGGCGGTGGCCGAGGAGGGAAGGCCGCAGCCCGAGCTGCTCTCCCTGCTCCTGAACTCCGTCTACGCGCTGGACCGGCTGAACAAGCCGCCGGACCTCGTGAAGGCGGCGTTTGAGCTGCGCCTCATGTGCTTTGCGGGCTACGAGCCCCTGACCGACGCCTGCGCCGTCTGCGGCAGGGAGGAGCCTGTCTCCCCCCGCCTGGACCTCGCCGCCGGCGTCCTGCGGTGCGCGGCGTGCGGGAAGGGTTCTTCCGTGCCCGTGCCGCCCGCCGTGCTGGCCGCCATCCGCCATATCTCCCGGAGCGACCCGAAGCGCATCTTTTCGTTCGGGCTGGACCCCGCGTCCCTGCGGTCGCTGGGCGGGATCACCGAGGCGTTCCTGCTGACCCAGATGGAGCGCCCGTTCCGCACCCTGGATTTTTACAAGGGACTGATGCTTCCGGGAAGGAGCGGCATATGAAAACAAACATCTGCTATATCGTCGGCGCCGGCAGCGTGGACGGCGTCGTGCTCCGCCCGCAGGCGGGGGACTACGTCATCGCCGCCGACGGCGGATATGCCCATCTGGACAGGCTGAAGCTGAAGACCGATCTGGTGCTGGGGGATTTCGACTCGCTGGCCGAGGTGCCCGAGCACCCGAACCTTGTCCGCCACCCGCCGGTCAAGGACGACACCGACATGATGCTTGCGGTCAAGGCCGGGCTCGCGCTGGGCTATGAAGCCTTCGTCCTCTGCGGCGGCCTCGGCGGAAGACTCGACCACACCCTCGCCAATATCCAGACCCTCGCATGGCTGTCGCGGCGCGGCGGGCGTGCCTTTCTGGCGGGCGAGGGCGTGATTCTGACGGCCGTCACCAACGGGACGCTGCGTTTTGACGCCGGGAAGCGCGGGACGGTCTCGGTCTTCTGCAATGGAGACAGAGCCGGCGGCGTCACCCTCGAGGGGCTGAAATATTCCATCGCCGACGCCGACCTGACCGGCGATTTTCCCCTCGGCGTCAGCAACGAATTTACCGGCAGGGAGAGCACGGTGACCGTGAGGGACGGTACCCTCGTGGTCCTGTGGAATTATACGCCGGAACAATCATTTGGAGAGACACTATGACCGATCTGTTTGAAAAATCGATCCAGACCCTGGAGCTTCCGCGGGTCCTCGCCATGCTCGCCGACCAGGCGGTGACCGAGGAGGGGAAGGCGCGCGCCCTCGCCCTCCGGCCGCAGACCGACGCCGAAGAGGTTGGCCTGCTGCTGGCGCAGACCACCGCGGCCGTGGACATGATGACCCTGCGGGGCACGCCGTCCTTTTCAGGGGTGAAGCCCGTGGCGGCCGCCCTCCAGCGGGCGGATATGGGCGGCACGCTCAACACCCGCGAGCTGCTCGGCATCGCCGCCGTGCTCCGGGCCGCCCGCAGCGCCAGGGAGTACGGCGAGCGGGACGGCGCGGCGACCGTGATCGACCATCTCTTCCGTTCGCTGCAGCCCAACCGTTTTCTGGAGGAAAAGATCACCGGCTCCATTCTGGGGGAGGACGAGATCGCCGACGCGGCCAGTCCCGAGCTTGCCTCCATCCGCCGCCTGATCCGCGCCACCTCCAGCAAGGTGCGGGACATCCTCAACAAGCTCCTCTCCTCCTCGCAGGCAAAGTACCTGCAGGACGCCATCATCACCATGCGCTCGGGACGCTATGTCGTGCCGGTCAAGTCGGAGTGCAAGAATGAGATCCCCGGTTTGGTGCACGACGTTTCCGGCAGCGGCGGGACCTTCTTCATCGAACCGATGGGCGTGGTCAAGGCCAACAACGAGCTGCGCGAGCTTCAGGCCCGGGAGGAGAAGGAGATCGAGCGCATCCTCGCGGAGCTTTCGTCCGACGCCGCCGCGCACAGGGAGGATATCATCCAGAACTACGACCTTCTGGTGATCCTGGACGTCATCTTTGCCCGCGGCAAGCTCTCGGGCCGGATGAACGCCATGGAGCCGAAGCTCACCGGGCGCGGCATCCTGCTGAAGAACGCCCGCCATCCGCTGCTGGACCCCGCGCGGGCGGTGGCCAACGACCTGGAGCTGGGCGACACCTTCGATACGCTGGTCATCACCGGCCCCAATACCGGCGGCAAGACGGTGACCTTAAAGACCTTCGGCCTGCTCACCCTGATGGCGCAGTGCGGCCTGCATATCCCGGTCAGCGACGGCAGCCATATCCGGGTCTTTCGCCGCGTGCTCGCGGATATCGGCGACGAGCAGTCCATCGCCCAGTCCCTCTCCACCTTCTCCTCGCACATGACCAACATCGTGGGGATCCTGAACGAGGCCGACGACGGCACGCTGATCCTCTTCGACGAGCTGGGCGCGGGGACCGACCCGGTGGAGGGCGCGGCGCTGGCGGCCGCCATCATCGAGAGCGCCCGCGGCCTGGGCGCCCTGGTGGCCGCGACCACCCACTACGCCGAGCTGAAGGTCTACGCCATGACCACCGAGGGGGTGGAGAACGCCTCCTGCGAATTTAACGTGGAGACGCTGGCGCCCACCTACCGCCTGCTGACCGGCATCCCGGGGAAATCCAACGCCTTCGCCATCTCCAGGCGTCTCGGCCTGCCGCAGTACATCATCCAGAAGGCGGCCGCGCGCATCGACGCCGAGAATATCCGCTTTGAGGACGTGCTGACCCAGCTCGAGGAGCAGCGGCAGGCCATGGAGAAGGAAAAGCTGGCCGCGGCAAAGCTCCGCCGGGAGATGGAGGAGGCGGCCGAAACCGCGCGGGTCTACCGCGAGAAGCTGGAGCGGGAGCGCGACAAGGCGGCGGAAAAGGCGAAGGCCGAGGCGCGCGCCATCCTCGACGAGGCCAGGCAGACCGCGGACGGGGTGTTCAAGGAATTGAACGAGATGCGCCGGAAGCAGGAAAAGGACGCGGACTGGCAGGCGGTGAACGACGAGCGCGCCGGCCTGCGCCACAGGCTCAACGAGGCCGAGGAGCGCCTGGGGAGCCGGAAGGAGGAAACCGCCGCGCCGCCGCCCACCCGGCCCGCCGTGCGGGGCGACGAGGTGGAGCTGGTGAAAATGGGCACCCGCGCCACCGTTCTTTCGGTCAGCAGGGACGGCGTGCTCCAGCTGCAGGCGGGTATTTTAAAGATCTCGGCGAAGCAGGACGAGGTGCGCGTGGTCGAAGGCGAGAGCCAGACCGCCAAGCAGGCGCAGAAGATCATCCGCCAGTCGGAGCATAAGCTGCGCATGCTGGGCGCGGCGCCCGAGATCGACCTGCGCGGCATGACGGGCGACGAGGCGGTCGGCGCCCTGGACCGCTTCCTGGACAACGCCATGCTGGGCCGGCTCACCGCCGTCACCATCATCCACGGAAAGGGCACGGGCGCGGTGCGCCGAGCGGTACACCAGCATCTCAAGGGCAGCCGGTATGTCAAGTCCTTCCGTCTCGGCCGCTACGGCGAAGGCGAGGACGGTGTCACCGTCGTGGAGCTGAAATGAGCGGCGCAACTTTGTTCGTGAAAATAACCGCAGGGAACTATGTAATTTGTGTAAAATGCCATTGACGGGTGAGGGTAAATTTGTTATTCTTATGGTAGAATGCAAGGAATGCTCACTTGGAGGGAACGCTATGTATATCAAAGAGGCAGTCGTGAACAATCAGGTCGGCCTGCATGCAAGACCGGCTACGTTTTTCATTCAGAAGGCCAACGAGTTCAAGAGCTCCATTTGGGTGGAGAAAGATGAGCGCAGAGTGAACGCCAAGAGTCTGTTGGGTGTCCTGTCCCTGGGTATTGTCAAGGGCACGGTCATCAACCTGATCGCCGACGGGCCGGATGAGAAGGGTGCGGTGGACGCCCTCGTTGAGTTGATCTCCTCCAATTTCGCAGAGTAAGCAACCACCTAAAAAGCGCCGCGCTTTCGCGGCGCTTTTTTTGACGACAGAGGCATTGGATGAGGAATCCCCATGACGTTTGAGGAACTGAAGGAAAAAGCGCTCGCCCTGCCGTACAAGCCGGGCGTCTACCTGATGATGGACGAGCCGGGCACAGTCATCTATGTGGGCAAGGCAAAGGCGCTGAAGAACCGTGTTTCCCAATACTTTCAGGACTCCGCCGGGCACACGGAAAAGACCCGCGCCATGGTCTCGCAGATCGACCGCTTCGACGTGATCGTGGCCGACAGCGAGTTCGAGGCGCTGGTGCTGGAGTGCGCCCTCATCAAGCGGCACCAGCCCCGGTATAATATCCTGCTGAAGGACGGCAAGGGGTACCCGTATGTCAGGCTCAACGTCAAGGACCCTTATCCGCGCTTTTCGCTGACCTCCAGGGTGGCGGAGGACGGCGCGCGCTACTTCGGCCCCTTCGGCGGCCGGAGCAGCACCGGCGCCATTCTGGACGCGTTGTGCGTGGCGCTGAAACTGCCGACCTGCAACCGGAAATTTCCCCGCGACATTGGGAAGGACCGCCCGTGCCTCAACTACCATATGGGCCGCTGCGACGGCTGGTGCCGTCCCGAGATGCCGCGGGAGCGCTATGCCGAGGCCATCTCGCAGGCCGTCCGGCTGCTGGAGGGCCGCTTCGGGGAAGTGGAGGAGGAGCTGCGGGCGCAGATGGAGCACGCGGCGGAGGAGCTGCGCTTCGAGCATGCCGCCCGCCTGCGCGACCGCCTGCGCGCCATCGAGCTGCTGGGGAAACGGCAGAAGGTGGTGGCGGGCGCCCTCGCGGACACCGATGTGATCGGGTTCCACCGCGGCGCGGCGAAAAGCTGCTTCGTGGTGCTCCACTATATGGAGGGAGAGCTTGCCGCGAAGGACATGGAACTGCTCGATCCCTCCGTGGAGGAGAACGACGGGGATATTGTCTCGTCTCTCGTCAAACAATATTACGGCGGCCGCGGCACTCTGCCGCAGCAGATCCTGCTTCCCTGCGACCTGGAGGACGAGGTCCCCATCGCCCGGATGCTCTCCGAGCAGGCGGGCCGCCGGGTGGACCTCCTCACCCCGCGGCGGGGCGCGAAGATGGACCTGATCCGTCTCGCCAACACCAACGGCGTCGAGGAGGTCGAGCGGGCCACGACCCGGGAGGAGCGCCGCAGCAAACTGCTCGAGGCGCTGGCCCGCCTGCTCGGCCTGAACGCGCCGCCGCGGCGCATCGAGGCCTTCGACATCTCCAACACCGGAAGCGCCGATATCGTGGCCTCCATGACGGTCTTTGCGGACGGCCGCCCCCTCAGGCGGGATTACCGCCATTTTAAGCTCAGGGACCTGACCGGACCGGACGACTACGCCGCCATGGCCGAGGTCCTGACCCGCCGGTTCCGGCGCTATCTGGACGGCGACGAGAAGTTTGCCGCCCTTCCCGACCTCCTGCTCGTCGACGGCGGTTCCGGCCAGGTGAAGGCGGCCGAGGAGGCGCTCCGGCCGCTCGGCCTCTCGCTCCCGGTCTTCGGCATGGTGAAGGACGACCGGCACCGCACCCGCGCCCTCGCCGCCGCGCAGGGCGGGCAGATCGGCATCCAGTCCAATCCCGCCCTCTTCGCGTTTATCGGACAGATCCAGGAGGAGACCCACCGCTTTGCCATCGAGTTCCACCGCCTGCAGCGCGGCAAAGCCAACCGCGCCTCGGTGCTGGACGGAATCCTTGGCGTGGGGGAACGGCGGAAGGCGGCGCTTCTGAAACACTTCAAGAGCATCAAGGCCATCCGGGCCGCATCCCTTGCCGAGCTGGAGACGGTCGTCCCCAAGGCGGCCGCCGGCGCGGTATACAATTTTTTCCGGGAGGAATGAGCCATGCGCGTGATCAGCGGAACAGCCCGCGGCAGAAAGCTCGGGGAGCTGCAGGGCAGCGACACCCGTCCGACGACCGACCGGGTGAAGGAATCCATGTTCAATATCATCCAATTCGACATCCCGGGGCGCCGGGTGCTCGACCTGTTTGCCGGCACCGGCCAGCTGGGCATCGAGGCCCTCTCCCGCGGGGCCGCCCGCTGCGTGTTCGTGGATGCGCGCCGGGAGGCCGTCGCCCTCGTCCGGAGCAATCTGGAGCGCACCGCCCTGGCAGACAGGGCGGAGGTCGCGCAGAGCGATGCGCTCGCCTTCCTGAACCGGACCGCGGAACGGTTCGATCTGGTCTTCCTGGACCCGCCCTATGCCGCCGGGCTGCTGGAAAAGGCGC
>CAZVHV010000014.1:11992-15476 GCA_964627025.1 uncultured Oscillospiraceae bacterium
ATCAAAAAAAGGTATAATACTCTGCGAAAGCGCCGCGGAGAAAGAACTTCCCGCCCTCTGCCCGCCCTATGAAAAGATCAGAGATTACCGGTATGGAAAGATCAAAGTCACGCTTTATCGCCGTGCGGTCTGACCGGAGCACTCTCTTTGCAAGGAGCGTACGCCAATATGAATACCGCCATTTATCCCGGAAGTTTTGACCCCATCACGTTAGGACACCTCAATATCATCAAGCGCGCGGCCTGCGCCTTCGACAAGGTGATCGTCTGCGTGATGGTGAACTCCCAGAAACAAGGGCTGTTCACGCCGGAGGAACGGGTGAAGCTGATCAGTCAGGTGGTCCGGGATCTGGATAACGTGGAGGTCGATTCCTCCTCCGAGCTTCTGGCGGTCTACGCGAAGAAAAGGAACGCCCGGGTGCTGGTGAAGGGGCTGCGCGCAGTTTCGGATTTTGAAAAGGAATTTCAGATGGCTGTCATCAACAGCAAGCTGAATGAGGATCTGGATACGGTGTTTTTGCCGGCCAGCGAGAAGTACACATTTCTCAGCTCTACCGTGGTCAAGGAAATGATCCATTATCATTCGGATCTTTCGGAATTTGTTCCCCGTGAAATCATCGGGATCGTAGAGCAAAAGGCCAGGGAGAAAAAGGAAGGGAATGACGACGATGGCGACTGGAATTGAAGAATTGCTGGACATGCTCTACGGGATGATCGACGAGGCGAGGAACATTCCGCTGAGCAGTGAAAAATGCATCCTCGAGCGGGACAAGGCGCTTGACCTGCTGGACGAGATCAAGGCGCAGTTCCCCGTGGAGGTGGGGGAGGCCAAAAAACTGATGGCCGCCCGTGCCGACTATATCGCGTCTGCAAAGCGCGAGGCCGAGCTGATCCGCAAGCAGGCGGAGGAGCAGGCCAAGCAGATCGTGGCCGAGGACGGCCTTCTGGCACAGGCCAAGCAGAAAAGCATGGAGATCATTCAGACGGCGGAGGAGCGCAGTCGGGAGCTGCGGCGTGCCGCGAACGATTACTGCGAGGACGCGCTCCGGCGCACGGAGGAAGCCGTGGCCGAGGCCTATGACGAGATCAAGCGCTCCCGCGCAAAGTTCCGCGCCGCCTCGGGCACTGCGCCGCAGGGCGGAGCCTCCGGCCGTGCGGTCTACGACGCCGCCGCCGACGAGGACTGACCCTGAAGGCGCGCTTCGGCGGATAGCCTCCCGGCGGAGCCGGACAGCCGCCGGACAACCGAAAACAACACAACAGGCGCGTCGCCCGCAGCGGGCGACGCGCCGGTTTCTTCGTGAAAAATAGAACATACGTTTTAGTTGTGAAAAGGCGCGATTTTGCGCTGAAAAGCCATGGAATTGCGAAAAATAAATGGAATAAACCTATTGCAATTTATTTGCAAACGGCTTATACTGAAACACAAGTGGAGCAAAGGGGAGCAAAGCTGAGGAAAATAACAGCAGAGTGGAGGAAGTGAACGGCGTGGGCAGCGTGACCGGCACCTATGAACACAGCATCGATCCGAAAGGCCGGCTGTTCGTTCCCGCCAGGCTTCGGGAAGATCTGGGGAGCGTTTGTTACCTCACAATGGGGATCGACGCCTGCCTTGCCATCTACCCCCAGGAAAGCTGGAATGTTTTCACCGAAAAATTTGCCTCCCTTCCGATGACCCAGTCCAGGCTTATGCGTCCTTTTTTTTCCAACGCGGTAAAATGCGAGCCGGACAGCCAGGGACGCATCCTGCTGCCTGCCCGTCTGCGCAAATATGCCGGCCTGAACAAGGACGTCGTGATCATCGGCGTCCATAACCGCGCGGAGATCTGGGACGCCGACACCTGGCATGCCAACGAGGAAGAGATGACCCCTGAGAAAATGGCTCAGCTTATGGAAAGTTTGGAGTTTTAATGGACAGGCAGTATATTCACCGACCGGTCCTGCTGGAGGAATGCATCGACGGGCTTGCCATCCGGCCCGGCGGGATCTATGTGGACGGCACCCTCGGCCGGGCGGGCCATTCGCTGGAGATCGCGAAGCGGCTGAGCGGGGAGGGGCGCCTCATCTGCATCGACCGCGATATGGCCGCGATCGACGCGGCGAAGGACAGGCTCTCCGATTACCGGGACAGAGTCACGTTTGTACATGGGAATTTCGGCGACCTCGCCGCGCTGCTGGACGGCCTTGGCTTAACGGGCGCCGACGGGATGCTGTTTGATCTCGGCGTCTCTTCGCCGCAGCTGGACGACCCGTCCCGCGGCTTTTCCTACAACAGCGACGCCCCGCTGGATATGCGCATGGACCGAAGCGCGCCCCTGACCGCGTATGCCGTCGTCAACACATGGCCGCAGGAGGAGCTGCGCCGCATTTTTTTCCAGTACGGCGAGGAGCGACATGCCGGCGCCGTCGCGGCGGCCATCGTCCGGACGCGGGAGGAGCGGCCGGTCGAGACGACCTTCCAGCTGGTGGACCTCATCAAAAGCGCGATGCCCGCCGCCGCCCTGCGCGAAAAGCAGCACCCGGCCAAGCGTGTCTTTCAGGCCATCCGCATCGCGGTCAACGACGAGCTTTCGGCCGTGGCCGCCATGATCGACGCGGCGGTGCCGCGCCTGAACAGGGGCGCGCGGCTGGCGGTGATCTCGTTTCATTCCCTCGAAGACCGGATCGTGAAAAACGGGTTTGCCGCTTTTGCCAAGGGCTGTACCTGCCCGCCGGATTTCCCCGTCTGTGTCTGCGGAAAAAAGCCGCAGATCAGGCTGGTCAATAAAAAACCAATCGTCGCCGGCGAACGGGAGCTGGCTGAAAATCCCCGCGCGCGCAGCGCGAAACTGCGCATTGCGGAAAAGCTTTAAAGGATGTGAACGCTTATGACCGCCAACATGAGAACAAAGATCGGATATGCCTCTTACGGCAATGTCGCCTATGCGCCGACTTATGAAGGTTCCGTAACCCGCCGGCTCGAGCGGGAGAAGATCCTTCAGCCGCGTCCCAGGGTGCGTACCAGGGAGCAGGCGCAGGCCCGTCCCCGCGTCAGGGTACGGGAGCAGGGCAAGATCTCTGTTTTCGCCGTCATCGGTTTTTTGGCGGTCGGTATTTTCGCGGCGCTGGTGCTGATGAGCTACGCCAGCCTCACGACCATCAACGACCAGGCCGTCTCGCTCCGCAGCCAGCTGACCAAGATGCAGACCGAGGAAGCGAAGCTCCTGGCGCAGTACGAACTGACCTACGACCTCAAGAGCATCGAGGAGAACGTGATCGCCAGCGGCGAGATGGTCCGTCCCCAGAGCGGCCAGATCTACACCATCGACCTCTCCGAGCCGGACAGCGTTACGCGCTATCAGAAGGAAGCGCCGATGGCGGGAGCTGTGGGCGCCCTGAACGGGGTGAAAGAGATCTTCACCAATATTGTGGAATATTTTCAGTAGAACGGCACATATGTTTTTTTGACCCTGAGAGATAGGCGAGGGCGTAAGAAATGAAATTTC
>CAZVHV010000015.1:0-14998 GCA_964627025.1 uncultured Oscillospiraceae bacterium
CCAGCAGTGTTGCGACTACGAGTGCCAATAATTTTTTGCCTTTCATTTTCAGAACTCCTTTCATGTTGTCTGACTCCATTTTTGCAGCATCCAACCAGAACCCGGTGGATTTTTTTGCACGATTATACCCTCATACTTAACATCACGCTCCTGTAAACATTCTCTAAAGATATATTAACAATACCATATATTCCACGTTATGGCAACTGATTTATCAAAAGCAGACAAAATTTGTGAAAATCTCACAACGCTTATGTAACAAATGCCAAATAAGGGTTTAGAATAAAAAGATTATAGTACCGGTGCCGAAAGGAAGAGGGGTGATTTCGCGCTGTTCTTTTTTATATTCTCCGGATTGTAAAGAGGAGAGGTCTGAGATATAATAAGCCAAACGATCTGCCTGGGGGTGAGACGATGGGATTTGTCGAGAAGGATCATAATTTGACCGGAAACAGCCTGATGCTCGACGGCCTGGTTATTTCGTGGGATGAGACCGAGGAAGTTCAGCTCGACCTGGAGAAAGGGGAGAGCGGCGCGGCTGTCGTCGCGGCAGAAAAGCCGGTGGACAGCGGACAGAATCGGGACAGGAAAGCGGAGAACCTGCCGAAGCGGTAGGCCTCAGAGGAAAAAAGCGGACGCCGCCTCCGGGCAGCGTCCGCTTTTTTCGGGCAAAGCACACCGCGGAAGCAAAGAGAGCCGTAAAGCCGCCTGCGGTATCGAATCAAATAGATTCCGATAAAATAAGGATGAAATTTGCCTGAAAAGCCATCATAATGTGATTTATTGACCTTTATTCGTTCCTATAAAGTGTTGACAAAAGAACAGTATGGGAGTAAAAATATAGTGTGGTTAGCAATGGCGGGCCGAGAGTGCTAATCCCATAAAAATTAATTCTGATACACAATAAGGAGTTGTTGATCATGGCAGGACTGGTACCTTTCAATAAGAAAAAGTCGGAGTTGATGAACTTCGGTATTGACGACTTCTATAATGCGCTCGATGACTTTTTCACGGATAACTGGCCGTTCCGGAAAGGTTTCGCGGCAGATACATTCAAGGTGGATATTCAGGAAGACGACAAGAGCTACTTTGTGACGGCCGATCTCCCCGGCGTAAAAAAGGAGGAGCTGAGCATCACCATCGACGGGGGAAAGCTCTGCATTTCCGTTGCCCGGGAGGAAAAAACCGAGGACGAGAAGAAAAACTATGTCCACAAGGAGCGGCGTTATTCCTCCATGCGGCGCAATATCATGCTGGAGGACGCGGCCGCCGACGGCGTGACGGCAAAGCTTGACAACGGCGTGCTCAGTGTCACGGTGCCGAAAAAAGAAAAACAGGATACCTCGGTTAAAGTCGAGGTCAAATAGATCCGCTCCGGCCGGATGCCGGCCGCCCGCGACGGAAAGACCGCACCAATGGCCCTTGGTGCGGTCTTTTTTCCTTGTTTCCAGCGGCTTAGGCGAGGATGGTCGGCAGAAGGTCATCCACCTGAGGATAGGCCAGCATGGCACCCTGAAGCTTCAGCTTACGGGCGATGGAGAGCTTGCGCCGGATGGAGTCGGCGTCATCAAAAAGCACGAAGTGCGCGCCGCTCTGTTTTGACATATAGGTAAAATAGCGGGCGCACAGCTCATTGGAAAAGAAGAGGGAGGGGGAGCGCTCTGAAATGCGTTTTGCAAGAGCCTGCCTTGAGAGAGGCGTGCCCTGCCCGCTGGGGGAGGGGAGATAGAAATCCTCGGCGACCCGTTCCACGCCGAGTGCGAGCCGCCCGGCGCCGTACTGCGCGGCCGCTTCGGTAAGCCGCTGGGTCAGGGAGCCGCCCGAGAGGGCGGAGGAGATAAGGATGCTGGTTTTGTCGGAAAAGGAGGCGTAAGCCTCGGGAACATAGAGCGGCCAGCCGCGCTTGGCGGTATGACCCGCCAGTTCGGCTACGAGCCTGCCCAGCATGGGCGAGGGAGCATGTTCGAGATCCAGAATGACGCCGTCGAAGCTGTGCGCGGCACATTCGTGCAGCAGTTCCCGGCAGAACTGGGTGATATCCCCGCGGTCGTCGAACTCCGCGTCGTCCACCATCATGAGGCCTCCGCGAACGGAGGCAGGTATGGCGGTGCGCAGCAGGCGAAGATCGGCGCCGATGCGGTAGGCCATATGGGCGACGGGCAGCCCGAAGGTAAGGACGGCCGGAAGCTGAGCGGGCGGCGCGGCCAGAATAAGCCTGAAATTTGAAGGCATGAGAAACCTCCCCCTTGTCCATGTTTTGGATAGCGTGTATAATAGTCTGACAACCTACTTTATGATGATTGCCAAGCTGTTAGAAGGAGAGATTCCATGGCCTTTTCGCTGATCGCCGACGGAATATACAAGAGTATCCACGATATCGATGCCGGGGCGCTGGCACGCAGGGGGATCACGCTGATGCTGGCCGATCTGGACAACACGATTGTGTCTTATTCGGCTGCCGTACCGACCGACGAGGTGCGCGCGTGGAAGGATGCGCTGAAACGCAGCGGCATCGACCTCTTCATTCTTTCCAACAGCCGGAAGCCGGCGCGCGCGCGGAGCTTTGCGGAGGCGCTGGGTGTTCCGTTCATCGGACATGCCGGAAAACCGAAGGCCGCGTCTTTTCACAGGGCAATGGCGGAGATGGGGCGGACGCCGGCGCAGACCGTCATGGTGGGCGACCAGATCTTTACCGATGTGCTGGGCGCAAAGAATGCCGGGCTGCCCGTGCTGCTGGTGCGGCCCATCCGTCTGGCGGGAAATCCGGGACGTTATCTGCGCTATGCCGCGGAGATGCCCTTTCGCCTGCTGGCAAAGGGGCAAACATGGTGACAGGAGAGGCGCGAAAGGAATGGTTGTCATGAAGGAAGCGATGTTCGGCCCGGCGGGAAATTCGGATTCCTTCCTCCGGCATGTGAGCAAGGCTTCGGTGGAAGCGCCGAAATGGCTGCGGGGACTGGGTCTGGACGCCTATGAATATCAGTGCGGCAAGGGCGTGAACATCGGGGAGGAGACGGCTAAAAGCCTGGGCGAGCGGGCGAAACAGTATCAGATCGCGCTTTCCCTTCATGCGCCCTACTATATCAACCTGGCCAACCCGGACCCTGAAAGCCTGAACAAAACAGCGGGACACATCCTGGCCTCCTGCCGGGCGGCCGACTGGATGGGGGCGCGGCGCGTCGTGATCCATACCGGAGCTCTGATGAAACGCACCCGGCGGGAAGCACTGGAGATCACGACGCGGTCACTGAAGGAAGTCATCACCCGATGCGATGGGGAAGGATACGGCCACATCACGCTTTGCCCCGAGACGATGGGAAAGATCGGCCAGCTGGGAGATCTGGACGAGGTGCTCGAACTGTGCACCCTCGACGAGCGGCTGATACCCTGCATAGATTTCGGGCACCTATATGCCCGCTCCCTCGGAGCGGTGCAGGGGGAGGAATCTATGGCGGCGGTGCTCGACCGTATGGAGGAGGTACTGGGCCCGGAACGGGCCTCCCGCTTTCACAGCCATTTTTCCAAAATCGAGTTTACGCCAAAGGGCGGGGAAAAGGCGCATCTTACCTTTGCGCAGGACAGGTTCGGCCCGGATTTTGCGCCCTTGGGACGCGAACTGGCCCGCCGCGGCTGGAGCCCCGTCCTGATCTGCGAGTCGGCCGGGACGCAGGCGGAGGACGCCATACAGATGAAGCAGGTCTATCAGAGTTTTGTCAGGGGAGAGTAAATGTCATGAATCACTTGAAAAAAATTGCCGCGGGGCTGGAAGAGTACGGGATCGACGCGATGATGCTGACCAGCGCGCCGGGGGAGTTCTACGCAGTAGGATTTCACGGCGAAGGGATCGCCGTGGTGACAAAGGAGAAGAGCTTTTACTTCACCGATTCCCGCTACATCGAGGCGGCGGAAAAAACGGTGACCGGCGCCGAGATCGCCATGACCGGCCGCGGCAGGAATTATAAGCAGATGGTCGAGGAGACCGTCATGGCCTGCGGTATCAAAAAGCTGGGCTTTGAGGACGGTTATATGACGGTTGCCGATCACAGGGGATATGCCGCGGCCTTTTCCTGCGCGCTGGTACCCGCGCAGAAGCTTATCAGCGACCTGCGCGCGGCGAAGGGAGCGGACGAGGTGTCGGTGATGGAGCGCGCCCAGCGCATCGCGGAGCGGGCGTTTGACGAGATTCTGACCTTTATCAGGCCAGGACTGACCGAGAAGGAGATCGCCGCCAAGCTGGTGTATGATATGCTGCGCCTTGGGGCGGATAAAATGTCGTTTGACCCCATCGTGGTGTGCGGGCCGAACGGCAGCCTGCCGCATGGCGTGCCGGGCAGCCGGCGCGTGGCGCAGGGTGATTTTGTCACTATGGATTTTGGCTGCATGGTGGACGGCTACTGCTCGGATATGACCCGTACGGTGGCGGTCGGCCAGGTGAGTGAAGAGATGCGGCGGGTCTACGGCATCGTCCTGGAGGCGCAGCTCGCCGGTATCGGGGCGGCGAGAGCCGGCGTGACGGGAAGATCCATCGATGCCGCCGCGCGCCGGGTCATTGAGGAGGCGGGCTACGGCGACTTCTTCGGACACGGCTTCGGCCACAGTCTGGGACTTGAGATCCATGAATCGCCCAGCGCCAGTACCGCGGGGGAGACCGTGATGCCCGTGGGAGCGGTCGTTTCCGCCGAGCCGGGCATCTACCTGCCCGGGCGGTTCGGCGTGCGGATCGAGGACGTGGTCGTACTGACCGAGACCGGCTGCAGGAACCTCACCAAAGCGCCCAAAGAACTGATAATTCTCTGAAAACCCTTGCAAATATCCGAAAATTAAGGTAAAATAGCTACGCAATTTGAGTTTGTCAGGAATGTAAGTTTTATTTGGAGGATGGATACCCATGATTACTGCCAGTGAATTTCGCAATGGCGTTACCTTTGAAATGGACGGCAACGTGATGCAGGTCATTGAATTTCAGCATGTAAAGCCCGGTAAAGGCGCGGCTTTTGTGCGTACAAAGATGAAAAACGTCATCACCGGTGGCGTGACCGAGACTTCGTTCAACCCGACTGCGAAGTTTGAGAACGCCTATGTGGAGCGCAAGGACATGGAGTACAGCTATAACGACGGCGACCTGTACTATTTCATGGACATGGAGACCTTTGATATGCTCCCCATCAACCGGGAGACTCTGGGCGACTCCTTCCGCTTTGTCAAAGAGAACACTCCCTGCAAGGTCATGAGCTACAAGGGCAAGGTATTCGGCGTGGAGCCCCCCAACTTTGTGGAATTGGTGGTGACCGAGACCGACCCCGGGTTTAAGGGCGATACCGCGACGAACGTGACCAAGCCCGCCACGCTGGAGACCGGCGCCGAGATCAAGGTGCCTCTGTTCATTAATCCCGGCGATAAGATCAAGATCGATACCCGCACCGGCGATTACCTGGAGCGCTGCAAGGCCTGACCGCAGCGGCGGGATTTCCCTGCCGGATGCGCCGTTTGATTGGGAATCCTAACGGTGCAGCCGAAGAACATGAAACAAGAAAGGAGTATCCCGCAGTTTGCGGGAGAAAAGCCATATGACGATTTCTGAAAAGGTTGCCTATCTGAAGGGCCTGGCCGACGGCCTCAAGGTCGATACCGAAAATTCCAAGGAGGGCAAGCTCATCGTTGCCATGATCGATATCCTCGAGGAGATCGGGATGTCCATCGAAGATCTGGAGGAGACCACCGAGTCCCTCGGCGAGGAACTGGACGCGGTGTCCGATGATCTGGCCGACGTGGAAGAGTACCTCCTGGACGAGGAGGACGACGAAGAGGAAGACGAGGACGAGGACGAAGACGACTTCTTCGAGGTGGAGTGCCCCAACTGCGAGGAGACGCTGGTGATCGACAGCGATGTCCTGGAGGCCGGCGTGATCGAGTGCCCGAACTGCAAGGAAAAGTTTTCCCTTGATTTTTCCGATGAGTGCTGCGATTGCGGCTGTGAAGACGAAGATCAGTAACAGATGAAAAAAATCCCCCGGCGGACAGTTTGTCCGCCGGGGGATTTTTTTATTATCGCTACAGATGCCGCTTATGAAACAGGAAGGTCACGGCAAAAAAGGCGGCTAAGTACAGCGTGATGGAAGCGCCTGCGGAGGAACCCGCGTAGTAGGAGGTCAAGAGCCCGGCAACACCGGCGATGAGGGCGCCCAGGAGGGAGAAAACATGATACTGACTCATATTTTTCGCAATGTTCCGGCTTGCGGCGGCGGGAAGCAGCAGCAGGGAGTTGACGACCAGGAGACCGATCCAGGTCATGGATACGGTGACCACCACGGCAATGGCGGCGGAGAAAAAAGCTTCCTGCCAGAAGACTTTGATCCCGCGGCTGTCCGCCAGCGCAGGATGAACGGAGGAGAGCATCAGCTGGTTAAAGGAAAAGATCCAGAGCAGGATGATCAGCAGCAGGATGATCCCCAGAAGACCGATCCTCGCCGGCTCCACGCTGAGGATATCGCCGATCAGGAGGGCGTTGAACTTGGTGAAGCTCTGCCCGCCGAGGGTGGCGATAAAAATACCGAGGGCCACGGCGGTGGAGGAAAAGACCCCGATCACGGTGTCGCTGGCCATGTTGGAACGGTGTCGGACATAGGTGAAGAGAAGGGCGAAGCCAACCGCAAAGAATACTGCGCACCAGAGCGGTTCCACAAGGCCGAGCAGACCGCCGACCGCCATGCCGGTAAAAGCGGAGTGGCCCAGCGCATCGGAAAAAAACGACATTCGGTTGGTGATCACCATGGTGGATAAAATGCCGAAAAGCGGCGCGATGACCAGAACGGCTAAAAGGGCGTTCTTCATAAAATACATGGAGCCGGGTACGGCCCAGTCGAAGGGAAGAAGCTCCACAATGGAATACCAGAGGTTCATGTGCCGCACTGCTCCTTTCCCATGTTCAGATGAAAGACCGACTGAAACTCCGGGGAGGAGAGGACGGCGTCCGGCGTACCCGTTATGAGGATCTCGCCCTTGAGCAGAAGCACCTTGTCGGCATATTGCCGCAGGGTGGAAAAATCATGCGTGGAGAGCAGGATGGAGAGATCGTAGCGGGTACGGATCTCGTCCAGCATTTGCAGAAGGCGGGGGACACCCTGGATATCGACGCCGGACAGCGGTTCATCCAAAATCAGGACATGGGGCAGAGGTTCAAGCGCCATAGCCAGCAGCACCCGCTGCAGCTCTCCGCCGGAGAGCACGCCGACCCGCTTGTCGATCAGGTTCTCCCCGTGTACCCGGCTCAGACAGCGCGCGACCCGTTCCCGCAGCGGCTTTGGGGCAGGGAGGAAGACCGGCCATTTGGCGATGCCGGCCGCAAACAGGTCAAGGACGCTCACGGGATCGCCTCTGTCGAAGCTGGGGCTCTGTGGCACATATCCGATCAGCGGGCGGGTGGGAGAACCGCCGGAGGGCTCGAAAATGATGGAGCCGGTATAGGGCATCTGCCCGAGAACGGCGCGCAGCAGGGTGGTCTTGCCGGCCCCGTTCGGTCCGATGAGAGCTACGATCTCCCCGCAGTGCAGGTGAAAATTCACATTCCGGAGAATAGGCGAGTTACCGATGGTCAGGCAGAGATCCTGGACCCGGAGGCAGCAGGCGCCACCACAGGCAGAGCCGGTCCGGGCGTGTTTCGGTTTGTTCAAGACAGCGCCTCCAAAACATGGTTGACATTATACTCCATCATGGCCAGATAAATATCGTCCGAACCCTCGGCCAGCTTGTCGTAACTCATCATGGTGGTGAGGATGCTGACCTTGATGGGAGGGTCGAATTCCCGGGCGATGGCGTCTGCCGTGGCCGAGGAACCGTTCAGCTCGGCAAATATGGCGGGGATCTGATGCTCCCGGACAAGAGAGACCACCTCGCTGATATCCTTGGCGGAAGCCTCACTGCCCGGTTCTTCCTCGATCGATTTCAAAATCGTAAGGTCGAACGCGTCGGCAAAGTACGCAAAGCCGTCATGGAAGGTGATCAGATCGCGGCAGGACAGGCCCTCCAGACGCTGACGGAAGGTGACCGCCATGTCGCGGTAGTTCTGCGCGGTGTGTTCTCCGTTCTGAAGGTAGGCGTCTGCGTGGTCCGGATCGATCTTGGCCATGGCATTGGCAAGATTCATCACCATTTGCGCCGCCCGGTTCGGGTCGAGCCAGATATGGGGATCCGGCTCCCCCTCGCTGTTGGTCAGAAGATCGATGCCTTCCGAACAGTCGATGATCTGCTTGTCGGTCCCCGAAATGGCGCTGTCCAGATAGGTGTCCAGCCCCGCGCCGCTTCGGACGATGATATTCGCGCCCTCGATGACCGTCATATCGTTGACCGTGAGTGAATAGTCATGAAGACAGCTCAGGGTCTCGGAAATGATATTGTGCACGGTAACACCCTCCACCCCGCGCGTAACGTCCTGCGCGAAAAGGTAGACCGGGTAAGTGGCGGTGGCGATGACGAGCTCGCCGGAGCCGCCGGTGGGCGCAGGAGTTGTTTTGGCTGCCGAAGGATCGCCGCACGCGGTGAGGAGCAGCAGGGAAGCCGTGAGCAGAAGAAGAGACAATTTTTTCATTTGAATAACCTCTCAGACCAGATTTCGGGAAGGCAGGAAGGGGGCGGGGCGGGCACACGGTATGCGCCCGCCCCGGAGTTTACTTTGCGTAATAGTTGATCAGACAGCCGGCCAGGATGATATCGCGTTCTTCCCTGGAGAGGTTGGGCAGACGCAGGGGAACGGCCGTGTACTTGTCGCCCTGAATGAGAACAGCCTCCACCGTTTCCCCGTCGGATTCCAAAAGCTCACGGATGCCGGGGACATACAGCCGGTCTCCGGGCCTGATATTCAAAAGCTCGAGATTTTCGGTGACAAACGGGAGCATGCCCCAGTTGACCACGTTGGAGCGGTAACGCTTGGTGGCGTAGTCCTCCGCCAGATTGGCCACGCCGCCCAGCACACGCTGGCAGGCGGCGGCCTGCTCGCGCGCGGAGCCGTCGCCGGGCTTCAGGGCCATGACCAGCGTGCCAAGGCCGGTGTGCGCGGCGTCATAACCCGCGAGAAGCTCCTGCACGGCGGGATGCGTGGGGTTCTCCCGCCGCAGATGCTCCACCGAACGGATCTCCTTGGCGCGGGAAACATAATCCGGATCCTTGCGGGAGAGGGTGAACTCCGCCAGCTTCATGGGGTTGGAGCGATAGGAGGAGGTCTCGCCGGAGGGGATCAGCTCGTCGGTGGTGGTGACGGGATCGTAGATCGCCGCGGCCACGGTGAGCAGCAGATCGTTGGGCATGGAGATCTGCGCGGGCCAGTCGGCAATATTGGGGCCGAAAACAAGGGGTTCATCCGGCTTGGGATGGCCGACGCCGAAATAGACACGCGCCTTATAGGAAGAATCGTCATATGCCCACTGCTCATCCGGCCGATCGGCGGGCATGTCCGGAAGTTCGTCGGCCGCGGTAAGAGCGCCACCGCTGCGTGCGGTTGCGGCGATGGAGCGGGCATCCATAAGGGCCACATAGGCCACCTGCCCGTCGCCCGGCTTGGAGCCCTCGCGGTTGGGGAAGTTGCGGGTGGAATGGCGGATGGAGAAGGCGCCGTTGGCCGGGACATCGCCCGCACCGAAGCAGGGGCCGCAGAAGCAGGAGCGAATGGAGGCGCCGGCAGCCATCAGCGAGGTGATGGCGCCCTGGCGGGTCAGTTCCATCATAACGGGCTGGCTGGCAGGATAGCAGGAGAGCCAGAAGGCGTCGGACCCGACGGGACGGGTGCCGATGATCTCCGCCGCGCGCTTGAGGTTCTGATAGGTGCCGCCCGAGCAGCCGGCGATCACCGCCTGATCGACCATGAACTTGCCGTCAACAACCTTGTGCAGCAGCGAAGCGGGCGGCGCTTTCAGCTCCAGCTGGGAAATGGCATCCTTCTCCACCTGATGCAGAAGGTCGACCATGTTGTCCTTGAATTCCTGGATGGTATAGGCGTTGCTGGGGTGGAAGGGGAGCGCGATCATCGGCCGGACCTCGGACAGATTGATCTCGACCAGGCCATCATAGTAGGCACCGTCTGCCGGTGCAAGAGCCTGGTAAGAATCCCCGCGTCCGAGCTCGGTCAGCGCCGCCCGGACCGTTTCATCGGTCTCCCAGATCGAAGAGAGGCAGGCGGTCTCGGTGGTCATGACGTCGATCCCGCTGCGGTAATCCACCGACAGATTTTTGATGCCGGGGCCCACAAACTCCAGCACGGCGTTCTTTACGGCGCCGTTCCGGAAAGTGGCGCCGATCAGGGCAAGGGCCACATCCTGCGGGCCCACGCCGGGCCGGGGCGTGCCGGTGAGGTGCACGGCGATGACGGGGGGATAGGTGATATCGTACGTCTTGCGCAGCAGCTGACGGGCAAGCTCCGGGCCGCCCTCGCCGATGGCCATGGTGCCGTAGGCGCCATAGCGGGTGTGGCTGTCCGAGCCAAGCAGCATTTTGCCGGGCGCCGCATAACGCTCGCGCATATAGGAATGGATGACCGCCTGATGGGCGGGCACAAATTCGCCGCCATATTTTTTCGCGGCGGACAGACCAAAGACATGGTCGTCTTCGTTGATGGTGCCGCCCACGGCGCACAGGGAGTTATGGCAGTTGGTGAGAACGTAGGGGATGGGGAATTCCTTCAGGCCGGAAGCGCGGGCGGTCTGGATGATTCCCACATAGGTGATGTCGTGGGAAGCCATGGCGTCAAAGCGGAGCTTGAGCTGCTCCATGCTGTTCGAGGTATTATGGGCCTTCATGATGCCGTAGGCCATGGTGCCTGCTTTTCCTTCCGGAGTGGGGGCGGCAGGGGAAAACACGCCGTTCTGAAAAACGACGCCGGTTCGTGTCAGACTGATCATAGAAAAGGGTACCTCCATTCAGATATGGGTGCGGAAAGAGGGAACGGCGTGACTGTGCGGAAATGATTTATTGCAAATACCATCCTAAAAGTATAAGGGAATCAGAGAAAAATGTCAATCTGCCAAAAACGCCGGGGCGTGTGAAAGATCACACGCCCCGGCGTTTTTTAGGAAAATCAGAAGAACAGATGGAACGTGACAACAAGGCCGGAGAAGACGATGGAGACGGTGGATACCAGCTTGATGAGGATGTTCAGAGAAGGTCCGGAGGTATCCTTGAAGGGGTCTCCCACGGTATCGCCGATGACGGCTGCCTTGTGGTTGTTAGAACCCTTGCCGCCGTAATTGCCGCGTTCGACGTACTTTTTGGCGTTGTCCCAGGCGCCGCCGGCATTGGCCATAAAGACGGCCATCACGAAACCGGAAACCGTCACGCCGCCCAGCAGACCGACCACGGCGTTCACGCCGAGGATCAGGCCGGTGGCAATCGGCACCACAACGGCGAGAAGGGAGGGAACGACCATTTCATGCAGAGCGCCGCGGGTGCAGAGGTCAACGCAGGCTTCGTAATCGGGATCGGCCTTTCCTTCCATGATGCCCTTGATCTCGCGGAACTGACGGCGCACTTCCATCACGATGGACTGTGCGGCCCGCTGCACGGCGCTCATGGTGAGGGCGGCAAACATGAAGGTGAGCATTGCGCCGAGGAAAAGACCGATCAGCACCGGGGGATTGGTGAGAGAAAGATCGATCACCGCTTTTTTGGAGCGAACGACGTCCACGTAAGAAACGAGGAGGGCCAAAGCGGTGAGGGCGGCGGAACCGATGGCGAAGCCCTTGCCGGTCGCGGCGGTGGTGTTGCCCAGAGAGTCCAGCGCGTCGGTGCGGTCACGCACTTCCTCGCCCAGGCCGCTCATCTCGGCGATGCCGCCGGCGTTGTCCGCCACGGGGCCGTAAGCGTCGGTGGCGAGGGTGATGCCGAGGGTGGAGAGCATGCCGACTGCGGCAATACCGATGCCGTAGAGGCCGAGTTCAAAGCTGGTGTTGCCGCCGGCGGCGACAAAGCTGACCAGAACTGCGGCGGAGATGATGAGAATGGGAGCGGCGGTGGACTGCATGCCGAGGGACAGGCCGCCGATGATCACGGTGGCGGCGCCGGTCTCGGTGGTAGCCGCCAGTTCCTGGGTGGGCTTATAGGTGTCGGAGGTGTAGTACTCGGTGAAATAACCGATGGCGCAGCCTGCCACCAGACCGGACAGAATGGCTACGTACACGCCCATGTTGCCCAGGATGTAGTAAGTCAGAGGGGCGGCCAGGACGGCGGCCAGAGCGGCGGCCAGGTAAGTACCGGTACGCAGGGTCTTGAGCAGGGACTTCTGGGTCGCGTCCTCACCGGTGCGGATGAAGAAGGTGCCGAAGATGGAGCAGGCAATGCCGACCGCGGCGATCGCCAGGGGGAGGAGCATGCCGTTCCAGCCGTAGCCGGCGGCGGAACCCAGCGCGAAGGTGGCCAGGATCGAACCGACATAGGACTCGTAGAGGTCCGCGCCCATGCCGGCCACGTCGCCTACGTTGTCGCCCACGTTGTCGGAGATAACGGCGGGGTTGCGCGGGTCATCTTCGGGAATACCGGCCTCGACCTTACCGACCAGGTCGGCGCCCACGTCGGCAGCCTTGGTGAAGATGCCGCCGCCCACACGGGCAAACAGAGCCATGGAGGAGGCGCCCATGCCGAACATGACCATGGTGTGGGCAATGGTGGAGGAGTCAGCGCCGAAGACATATCTGAGGATATGGAACCAGACGGAGATGTCCAGCATGCCAAGACCGACCACGGTGAAGCCCATGACGGCGCCAGAAGAGAATGCCACGTTCAGGCCGCGGTTCAGGCTCTCATGAGCAGCATTGGCGGTACGGGAATTCGCGGCGGTGGCGATCTTCATTCCGATAAAGCCTGCCAACGCGGAATAAAAACCACCGGTGACAAAGGCAAACGGCACAAAGGGAGAGACAAAACCCAAAGCGGCAAGGACTGCAAAGACAATCACCATAACAATAAAGAACTTGAGCACGGTCTTATACTGCCGTTTCAGATAGGCATTTGCGCCCTTGCTGATTGCAGCGGCAATTTTCTGCATCAGCGGGGTTCCTGTAGCGAAGGCAAGGACCTTGCGGCTCTGCACAAAGGCAAACGCCAAAGCAAGGACCGCGCCTACCAGGCCGATCCAAAAATAGTTTTCCAAATTTTCCCACTCCTTTAATTTCCGCCCCTGTTGACGGAGTTTCTCATGCATAATTCTAACATATCAAAAGTGATTTGCAAGGCGTTGCTATATATTTTTTGCCATGCCGATTGGATTTTACTATTTAACCGAAAATGAAAACAGATGGAAAAACCTTTCCGTACATTGTTACGAAGAGAAAAATCAAAAGCGCCGATTCTGAAGGAAGCATGTACACAATGGAAAGATGGGAGCAGCCCTCTCAGGTCCTGTGTGCCGGGGTTCGGGATTTTTGCGCGCGGAAAACACTTGCATTTTGCAGGGCGGCAACTTATGATGAGACGGTAAGAACGCCCTTTGGGACAGAGAGAGGAGAGCTTTGGCTTGTCACAGGCAGATAAGCAAAGATTTATTACCGACGTGATGTTCGTTGCGGTGATCCTGGCGATCGGATACGCTGTTTTGAAATATCTGGCGGTATGGATGATGCCCTTCGTGATCGGGCTGGTCCTGGCGCTGATCCTTCAGCGGCCCGTAAACTGGGTGCTCCGGCACTCACAGTTCAAACGCAAGCTGGTGGCGCCGGCAGTGACACTCGTGATGGTGATCGTAGTCATGGCCCTGCTGGTTTTCGCCCTGATTTCCGCAGTGGGGGAGACGGCAAAATTTGTCGCCGCCCTGCCCGTCTGGTTTCAGAATACCGCGCCTGATGTGGCGAACGCCATCACCCATCGCTTCGAATCCATTCTGGAAGCGCTGCCTCAGGACTGGGGGGTCCAGATCCGCCAGGTGGTCCGCGATTCTTTGCTCACCATGCAGAGCCAGGTGAGCACGCTGTCCGCCGCCGTGCTCGCGTGGGTGGCCAACTGGGCTGCCAGCCTGCCGAGCCTGCTAATCAGCTTTATTGTTACGCTGGTAGCCACCTTCTTCCTTTGTTCTGAATTCAATGAGGTGAAAGGGTTTCTCTGGAAACAGATCCCCCAAAAGTATGAGCAGCTGGCGGGAGACACATGGATCACGTTCGCCCATACGGTCGGGCAGATGCTGCGGTCATACCTGCTGATCATGTTCGTGACCTTCTGCCAGCTGGCGGTCGGGCTCACGCTGCTGCGGGTGGATTACCCCGTCCTGCTGGCCGCGCTGATCTCCATGGTGGATATCCTGCCCGTGCTGGGTACGGGCACCATCCTGATCCCATGGGGGCTGATCGCCCTGCTGACGGGGAAACTCAGCTTCGGCTTCGGGATCCTGTTTCTGTATATGATAGTTACGATTGTCCGTAATATTTTAGAACCCAGGATCGTCGGCAGGCGCATCGGCGTGCATCCCCTGGTCACGCTGGCGCTGATGTATCTCGGCCTGCATATCCTCGGCGCGCCTGGAATGTTCCTTTTCCCGCTCATCTTCCTCCTGCTCAAGAACGCGCAGGAGACGGGAGTGATACGGCTGTGGAAGGAATGACCGGGGCGCCGGCCAGACGGTCCACCGAAAGCATGCGGCAGCTTGCAAAAAATGGCGGGATTTGATATCATAAGGGCAAAAAAGTGACGAGGTGAGTGACATGATTTCACGCGAGCGGCAGTTCCATATCAACTGTGTGAAGGGCGATGTGGGCCGCTATTGTATCCTTCCGGGCGACCCGGGCCGCTGTGAGACGATTGCGGCATACTTTGACAGCGCGGTAAAAGTCATGCAGAACCGGGAGTTCACGACCTATACCGGACTTCTGCTGGGCGAAAAGGTGAGCGTGGTGTCCACCGGCATCGGCGGCCCATCCGCCGCCATTGCCATGGAGGAGCTGGCCGCGATCGGCGCCGACACCTTCGTGCGCGTAGGTACCTGCGGCGGAATCAAGCTGGACGTGACAAGCAACGACGTGGTCATCGCCAC
>CAZVHV010000016.1:0-14813 GCA_964627025.1 uncultured Oscillospiraceae bacterium
AGTTGTACAGCACGGGAGCCACCAGTCCGCCCTCCTCGCTGCCGCTCCCCAGGAAAAAATCCGCGCTGTCGAAATCCAGCACCAGCTTCAACTGTTCCAGCAGCGTTTTGCGCATGAGATCGAATTCTTTTGTCGTATAGATTTTATAGATGATATTGTTGAGCACCAGCCAGTCATTTGTCTCCATGTTCTTCATGCTTCCTTCTCCCACCTATCCCTGTGCCCTTATTCCAATGACGTACTGCGGCATCGGTCTTTCCCGCTCCTTATGCCGGAAAATACAAAAAAGGAGTATATTGATCGAAATCAACATACCCCTTTGCAGTATTTTTCCCGATATATTACTCTTTTCGGTATAGTATAGCCGATACGATCCGGAAATGCAAACCTTTTTCTGCAGAGGCTCTGCCGAAATCACGCGGGGCGGCGGCCCGTTTCCATTGACTTTTCCACCAAATGAAGGGATAATAAACGCAATGGAAACAAAATCTATGACGCTCATGCCGAGGGGATTCGGGGCATGCAGTCTGTTTTGCTTCGCTCAAAACGGACTGTCTTTTTGTGTCCTCTCTCCTTCCGCTCGGCATATTCGGGTGCAGGCTATGACAGATCAATTCGGAAGAACCATCAACTATCTGCGCCTGTCGGTGACCGACCTGTGCAACCTGCGGTGCAGCTACTGCATGCCCGCGGAGGGTGTGCGGAAACGGCCCCGCGGAGAAGCGCTCACCGTGGAGGAGACCGTGGAGGTCGCCCGGGCGGCGGCGGCCTGCGGCATCACCAAGGTCAGGCTGACCGGCGGCGAGCCGCTGGTGCGGCGTGGCATCCTGGAGATCTGCCGTGAGATCGCCGCCCTTCCCGGCATCACCGAGGTCTGCATGACCACCAACGGCATCCTGCTCCCCCGGTTTGCCGGGGCGCTGAAGGCGGCGGGCCTCTCCCGTCTGAACATCAGCCTGGATACGCTGGATGCCGGGAAGTACAGGGAGATCACCCGCATGGGCGCACTGGAGGACGCCCTTGCGGGGATCCGGGCCGCCCGCGAGGCCGGATTTTCTCCCATCAAGCTCAATGTGGTGCTGATGGGCGGAATCAATGACGACGAGATCTGCGACTTTGTGGCGCTGACCGAGCAGGAAGCCTTCGAGGTCCGCTTTATCGAACTGATGCCCATCGGCCAGTGTGCCGGCTGGGCCGGTGAACGCTTTGTGAAGGGCGCGGCGGTGCTGCGCGCCATGCCGCGTCTGCAGGAGGCCGGCACCGACGGGGTGGCCGGCATTTACCGCATCCCGGGCTGGAAAGGCTCGGTCGGCCTGATCACGCCCATGAGCCGCCATTTCTGCGGGGCCTGCAGCCGCATCCGCATCACGGCGGACGGGACGCTGAAGTCCTGTCTCCACTCGGCGGGAGAAGTGCGGCTGAAGGGCCTCTCCGGCGAAGGGCTGCAGGCGGCGATCCGCGCCGCCGTTTTGTCAAAGCCGGAGCGGCACAGGCTCAGCACGGAGCAGCCCAGCGACAGCCTCAGAGCGATGCACGAGATAGGAGGATAGCGATGGCAGAGCTGACGCACTTCAACAGCGAGGGCCGGGCCAGGATGGTGGAGGTGAGCGGGAAGGACGCGACCCTGCGCACCGCCACGGCCGCCGGAGCCGTCCGCTTAAACGCCGCCACCTTTTCTTTGGTGGCGGAGGGAAAGATGAAAAAAGGGGATGTCCTTGCCGTGGCACAGGTGGCGGGCATCATGGCCGCCAAGCGCACCCATGAGCTGATCCCCATGTGCCACCCGCTCTGCATCACCGGCGTGGAACTCTCCTTCACCCTGCTCCCCGAACGCGGGACCATCGAGATTTTCGCCACCGTCCGCTGCAGGGGCGAGACCGGTGTGGAGATGGAGGCCCTGACCGCGGTCAGCGTCGCGGCACTGACCATTTATGACATGTGCAAGGCGGCGCAGCGGGATATCGTAATCGACCGCATCCGCCTGCTGCGCAAAAGCGGCGGTGCATCCGGCGACTATGTCAGAGAGGATGGGTAGCATGGCTGTGGTGACGGCCGTCTGCATCAGCGAGGCCAAGGGGACGCAAAAGCACCCGGTGGCACAGATCCTGCTGAAGAAAGGCCATGGCATCGTCGGCGACGCGCATGCCGGAAACTGGCACCGTCAGGTGAGCCTGCTGGGCGAAGAGAGCGCGGACAAGGTGCGCACCCCGCTGCACGGGCTGCCTCCCGGCGCGTTTGCGGAGAACATCCGCACCAGGGGGATCGTCCTCTGCCGCCTGCCCGTGGGCACAAGACTGAAAGTTGGCGAGGCCCTGCTGGAAATCACTCAGATCGGCAAGGAATGTCATCAGAACTGCGCGATCCGCGAGCTGACCGGCGACTGTGTGATGCCCCGGGAGGGCGTGTTCGCCGTCGTCCTGGAGGAGGGCGCCGTCCGCGCCGGGGACGCGGTGACCCTTGCCCAATAGCCGCTTGCGGCAGGAAAGGAAGGATTGCTTCCATGAAGCTGATCGATACCCGTGAAGCCGTCGGCCATGTCCTCTGCCACGATATCACGCAGATCATTCCCGGCGTCGTCAAGGATGCGCGCTTCCGCAAGGGCCATATCGTTACCGCCGAGGACATCCCGGTCCTGCTCTCTCTGGGCAAGGACCATCTGTATATCTGGGAAAAAACGCCCGGCATGCTCCACGAAAACGAAGCTGCCGAGCGCCTGCGCGGCCTCTGTCAGAACGAGTATATGCACGCCACCGCCCCCAAAGAGGGCAAGGTCGAGCTGATCGCCGACAGGGACGGGCTCTTCCGGGTGGATACCGCGCGCCTGACCGCCGTCAATCTGCTGGACGACATCATGATCGCCACCCGCCACGGCAATACCGCCGTGAAGGCGGGCGACAAGCTGGCCGGCACCCGGGTCATCCCGCTGATCATCGCGGAAGAAAAGCTGGCCGCGGCCGAAGCCGCCGCCGGCCGGGAGCCTCTGCTCAGTCTCCTGCCCTGGAAGCGGAAGACAGCCGGGATGGTGGTGACGGGCAACGAGGTCTTTTACGGCCGCATCACGGACAGATTCGGCCCGGTCGTGGAGCAGAAGTTGGCCGCATACGGCGTCCAGGTGACCGAACGTGCGGTCACGGACGACGATATCGGCCATATCACGGACGCGATCGCGCGCATGCGGGCCGCGGGCGTGGACCTCATCGTCTGTACCGGCGGCATGAGCGTGGACCCGGACGACTGCACGCCCGGCGCCATTCGCCGGAGCGGCGCGCGGGTGGTCAGCTACGGCGCGCCCGTCCTCCCCGGCGCCATGTTCCTGCTGGGTTATTTTGAAGATGGCGTGCCCATCCTGGGACTGCCGGGCTGCGTCATGTACGTCAAAGCCACCGTCTTCGACCTGGTTTTTCCCCGCATTGCGGCCGGCGTCCCCATCACAAAAGAGGACCTCGCGGCGCTGGGCCACGGCGGGCTCTGCCTTGGCTGCGAGACCTGCCGCTATCCCGCCTGTTCCTTCGGGAAAGTCTGAAAGGAGGCCGTTTATGTACCGTGTTGCCGTGATCACCGCAAGCGATTCCGGCGCGGCCGGAGCGCGGGAGGACCTGAGCGGCGCGGCCATCCGCGAGATCGCCGCTTCCTTCGGATATGAGACGGTCTCCTATGTCATGCTGCCGGACGACCGTGCCGCCCTCGCCGCCGAGATGCGCCGAATCTGCGATGGAAACGGGGCCGATCTCGTTCTCACGACCGGCGGCACCGGGTTTTCTCCCCGTGACTGCACACCCGAGGCTACGGCCGATATTATCGAACGTCCCGTGCCGGGCATCCCGGAAGCCATGCGCCTTTTTTCCCTGCAGATCACCCCCCGGGCCATGCTGAGCCGCGCGGCGGCCGGCATCCGCGGTAAAACCCTGATCGTCAACCTGCCCGGCAGCCCCAAGGCCGTTCGGGAATGCCTGCCCTATATCCTTCCCGCGGTTTCCCACGGGATCGCCATCCTGATAGGGGAGGAGAGCAACTGCGCCCGCGGAACGGGCCAGACAGAATCCGAATAAAGTGAAGGAGGAACACCATGAAAAAGCTGCTTGCCCTGCTCCCGGCCCTTGCCATGACCTTTGCTCTGTGCGCCTGCTCGTCCGGTCCGAACGCCGCCGCGTCGGCCTCCCCCACCCCGGGTGCGGATTCCGAGCCCGTGGAGCTCGTCGTCTTTGCCGCCGCCTCCATGACCGAGACCATGAACCGGATCGCCGCGCTCTACAAGGACGTCGCCCCGAACGTCACACTGGTCTATAATTTCGATTCCTCCGGCACTCTGAAGACACAGATCCAGGAGGGCGCGGACTGCGACCTCTTCATCTCCGCGGCGCAGAAGCAGATGGATCAGCTGGACGCGGCCGCCGGCGCAGATGCAAATCCAGATGGCCTGGACTTTGTCCGCTCCGATACCCGCGTCAATCTGGTGGAAAACAAGGTCGTGCTCGTGGTGTCGAAGGACAGCGCCACCGGTGTCACAAGCTTTGACGACGTGGTCACAGACAAGGTCTCCCTCATCGCGCTGGGCAATTCCGACGTGCCCGCGGGGCAGTATGCCGAGGAGGTCTTCACGCATCTCGGCCTTTGGGATAAGCTCAATTCCGAGCACAAGATCACCTTCGGAAGCAACGTCAAGGAGGTCGCCGCCCAGGTGGCCGAGGGCGCGGCGGACTGCGGCGTGGTGTATGGCAGCGATGTCACCGCCACCGCCGGGCTCCGGATCGCGGCCTATGCGCCCGAGGGCAGTTATCAGCCCGCCGTTTATCCCGCCGCCGTCCTGAAGAACGCGAAGCATCCGGACGCCGCCAAAGCCTTCCTCGCCTATTTGCTCACCGACGACTGCGCGGCAGTGTTTGAGTCCGCCGGCCTGTCCATTCCGGAGAGGTAAGCCATGGATTTCTTTCCGCTGCTCAACTCCCTTCGCATTTCCCTGTTCTCTACCGTGATCACCTTTTTTCTTGGAATCTTTTCCGCCTATTATATCGCGAAGCTGCCCCGGACTTTGAAGGGCATTCTGGACTGCGCGCTGACCCTTCCTCTGGTCCTGCCGCCCACGGTGGTCGGCTTCTTCCTGCTGAAAACCATCGGACCAAGGGGGGCCGTCGGGCTTCCGCTTCTGGAATGGTTCGGCATCAAGCTCACCATGACCTGGTACGCCTCCATCTTCGCCGTGGTCATCGTCACCTTTCCGCTGATGTACCGCACCGTGCGGGGCGCGTTCGAAACCTTTGACCATACCCTGATCTACGCGGGGCAGACGCTGGGCCTCTCCGGGACCCACATCTTCTGGCGCGTCCTCCTGCCGGGCTGCAAACAGGGGATTCTCGCCGGCACGGTGCTGGCCTTTGCCCGGGGGCTGGGAGAATACGGCGCCACCAGCATGGTCTCCGGCTATACCCCCGGCCGCACCGCCACGGTCTCCACGACGGTCTACCAGCTCTGGCGGGAGGGCAACGACGCGCTGGCCTATCGCTGGGTCGCCGTCAACCTGCTTCTTTCCTTTCTCGTGCTGGTCGCCGTCAATCTGCTGGAACGGCGCAAGACCGCTTCGGCTTCGGCCGCCCGCGGGGAGGTGTAGCCCGTGGCGCTGTCCGTAGACATCCGGAAGCGGCTCGGCTCCTTTTCGCTTCAGGTGGCCTTCGAGGCGGGCGAGGAGACCATGGCGCTGCTGGGCGCTTCCGGCGCCGGCAAAAGCATGACGCTTAAGTGCATCGCGGGGATCGAAACGCCGGACGATGGACGTATCCTGCTAGACGGCAGGACGCTGTTTGACAGCGAGCGGAAGATCAATCTTCCGCCCCAGCAGCGGCGGGTCGGCTACCTGTTTCAGCAGTATGCCCTCTTTCCGAATATGACAGTGGCCCAGAATATCGCCGTCGGCATCCGGGACAGAGCAAAAAAGCAGGCCGTCACGGCCGAAAAGATCTGTCAGATGCGGCTGGAGGGGCTGGAACACAAGCGCCCCGCTCAGCTCTCCGGCGGTCAGCAGCAGCGGGTGGCGCTGGCCCGCGTTCTGGCCAGCACGCCCGAGGTGCTGCTGCTCGACGAGCCGTTTGCCGCCCTGGACAGCTACCTGCGGTGGCAGCTGGAGCTGGAGCTCTTCGACGCGCTGGCGGCCTTCGGCCGCACCGCCCTCCTTGTCTCTCACAGCCGGGACGAAGTCTGCCGGCTCAGCGACAGCGTCTGCGTGCTTTGCCGCGGGGCCTCCGAGCCGAAGGAGCCGGTCCGGGAATTTTTCCGGACGCCCGCCACCCTGTCCGCCTGTCTGCTTTCCGGCTGTAAGAATTTTTCCCGCATCCGGCCTCTGGACGGCAGCCGGGTCGAAGCGCTGGACTGGGGCGCCGTCCTGCCCGTTTCGGCCGATATCCCGCCGGACGCGGGCTGGCTCGGTGTCCGCGCCCATCATATCGCTCTTTCGGCGGAAGCAAAGGAGCACAGCATCCCCTGCCGGGTGGAGCGGGTGATCGAGGACCTGTTCTCCGTGATCGTCATGCTCGGCACGCCGGGCGGCAGCAAAGGCTACGCCCGCATCCGCGCCGAGCTCGGCAAGGCCGACTGGGCGTCTCTGTGCGGACGGGAAACCCTCCATCTGTGCATCGAACCCCGCCATATCATGTTCCTGCGGGAGTGAGGGTCCGCCGCGCGGAAGGAAGAATCATAAGGAGAGGCGCATACGATGAAGAAGAAAAAAATCATATCCAACATTGTGCTGCTTGGACTGGTCAGTATGTTTGCGGATATGAGCACCGAAATGGTCTATCCGCTGGTGCCGCTTTTTTTGACGGCCACGCTCGGCGCCTCTCCCGCGATCGTCGGCGTGATCGAGGGCCTGGCCGAGAGCATCGCCTCGCTTCTCAAGGTATTCAGCGGTTACATCGGCGACGTCTATCACAACAAGAAGCGCCTCGCCTTTGTCGGCTATTCGGCAACGGTCGTCTACAAAATTTTCCTGCTGCTGGCCGCCTCGTGGCCCGGCGTCTTGCTTGCCCGCATCATCGACCGCACCGGCAAGGGCATCCGTACGGCGCCGCGCGACGCCCTCGTCGCCCAGTCGAGCGGGAACGGCGGACTCGGCGGAGCCTTCGGCCTGCACAAAATGCTGGATATGGCCGGCTCGGCTCTCGGCGTGGTGTTCGCCTATGGATTCGTGGCGACCAGCTTCGGGTTCCGCAGCGCGTTTTTGTTCTCCATCCTGCCGGCATGCGTCGCCATTCTCCTGGTCGGCGCAATTCGGGAGGACCGCAGCTGTGAGGCGTCCTGCGAAAAGCTCCGGCTGAGAGGGCTGAGACTGGACGGAACGCTGAAGCTCTATCTCTTCATCCTGTTTATCTTCTGTCTGGGGAATTCGTCCAACACGTTTTTGCTGCTCAAGGCGCGGGAGCGCGGATTTTCGGATTCCCAGGTCATCCTGCTGTATCTGCTCTTCAATCTTTCCGCCTCCGCCCTCGCCATTCCCGCCGGAAGGCTGTCCGACCGCTTCGGCAGAAGAAAAATCCTTGTGCCGGGCTATCTGGTCTACGGGCTTGTCTATCTCGGGTTTGCCCTGCTCTCCTCCAAAACGGCTGTTCTCTGTCTTTTTCTTGCCTACGGCGCATACAATGCCCTGATCAGCGGCGCGGAGCGCGCGTTCGTCGCGGAAAATGCGCCTCCGGGGCTGAAGGGGACCGTCCTCGGCCTTTACGGGATGCTGCAGGGGATCGGCCTTCTGCTGGCCTCCGTCATCGCGGGGCTTTTATGGGACCGCGTCAATTCCTGCGCGCCCTTCCTGTTCGGCGGAATCCTGGGGATCGGCTCGGCCGCGGCGATCGAGCTGGCGCTCGGAACGAGGGGCAGGCGTGCCGCCTGACCCGGACGACCGCCTGCCGTTCCCTGCGCCGGCAGATTTTCCCTTGGCACATGCGTCTTGACAAACTCTTCCACATAGGCTACAATAATTGTGATCTCTTTGCACTGCATTTAGCTACAGTACAAACTGAGCAGGCGATGGACCCGACCGGGTTCATGGGGCTGGGCCCTTCTGATGGGGCAGCAGGGAATGTGTTTTTCACACCTGTGGGACAGTAGTATGTTCCGCAGGTGTGTTTTATTTTCACTTGCGTGACAGAGCGTGGTTTTGCGAGGTGCCATAGAGCTATCATTCATCCGCCGCAAGGTGAAATGGAGGTTCCTTTTATGACAGAAAACGAAAAAACTTTCACAGGGCTGACGACACAGGAGGCCCACAGGCTTCAGGAGCAGTACGGGAAGAACGAGCTGACGAGCGACAAAAAGCAAAACTTTTTCTTCAAGGCTCTGCATATCGTCTGCGAACCGATGTTCCTGCTTCTGATCGCCGCCGCCGTCATCTATTTTGTCCTGGGCGAACCGGGCGACGGCGCCGTCATGCTCATTTTTGTGCTGGGCGTGATCGGGATCGACATCATCCAGGAGTGGAAAACGGATAAGACCCTGAACGCTCTGCGGGATCTCTCGGCCCCGCACATCACCGTCATCCGCGACGGCGCGGAGACCGTGATCCCAAGTTCCGACCTGGTCCCCGGCGACCTGATGCTGATCTCCGAGGGGATCAAGATCCCGGCCGACGGCGCGGTGGTCAAAGCCAGCGACCTCTGCGTGGACGAGTCCTCGCTGACCGGCGAATCCGAGGGCGTCTGGAAAACGGTGCGCGGCAGCGAAGCGCCCTCCTCCGATTACTGGAAAAAGGATTATTGCTATGCCGGAACGCTCGTGACCCAGGGCAGCGGCTATGTGGGCGTTGAAAAGATCGGAAGCCAGACCGAATACGGAAAGATCGGCGCCAACGTGGCGGCGGCGCCCGAGATCCCCTCCCCGCTGCAGAAGCAGACCGGGAGCCTCGTGAAGCTGTGCGCCGGCATCGCTGGCCTGCTGTTCGCCCTCGTCTCGCTCATCACCTATTTCAACGTTCCGGACCATGTATTTGGAAGCCGCATCATCGAGAGCATCCTCTCGGGCATCACGCTGGCCATGGCCATGATCCCCGAGGAATTCCCGGTCATCCTGACCGTTTTCCTCTCCATGGGCGCCTGGCGGCTGGCCAAGAAGCAGGCGCTGGTCCGCAGGCTGTCGTCTGTAGAGACCCTTGGCTCGGTCTCCATCCTCTGCGTGGATAAAACAGGCACGATCACCAAAAACCAGATGACCGTCCGGGACATCTGGGCCTCCGACGGCGACGAGATGCATCTCACCGAGGTTATGGGGCTCGGCTGCGAAACCACCACCTATGACCCGATGGAAAAAGCCATGCTCGCCTACTGCGACGAAAAGGGGATCTCACAGGAACATCTTTTCGCGGGGACCCTGCTCACCGAGTATCCGTTCACCAACGAGTTGAAAATGATGGGACATGTCTGGCGGCACGACGGGGAGATCATCATCGCCTCAAAGGGCTCCCCGGAGCGTCTCCTCCCGATCTGCAGGCTGACCGAAGCGCAGCGGAAACAGGCCGACGACAAGATCATGGAAATGTCGGCGCAGGGGCTGCGGGTGATCGCCGTCGGGGAACTGCACCTGCACAGCGAGGAGCAGATCCCCTCCGACCTGCTTTCGTGCAAGCTGACCTTCTGCGGGCTGATCGGCCTTGCCGATCCTCCGCGTGAGACGGTGAAGGCGGATATCGCCCGGTGCGTCAGGGCCGGCGTCCGCGTCGTCATGATCACCGGCGACAACGGCATCACGGCGAGCAGCATCGCAAAGCAGATCGGCATGCCGAACGCCGACCAGATCATCACCGGCGACGAGCTCGGCCGGATGACGGACGAGGAACTTTGCCGCCGCGTCAACTCGGTCAGCATCTTTTCCCGCGTAATCCCCGAGCATAAGATGCGCATCGTGAAGGCCTTCCAGGCAAACGGCCACGTGGTGGCCATGACCGGAGACGGCGTGAACGACGCCCCCGCCCTCAAGCACGCCGATATCGGCATCGCCATGGGAAAGCGCGGCTCGGAGGTCTCCAGAGAAGCGGCCGACCTGATTTTGATGGACGACAATTTCTCGACCATTGTAGACACCATCCAGGATGGACGCCGGATCTATGAAAACATCCGCAAGGCCATCGGCTATGTATTCACCATTCACATCCCAATCGCATTCGCCTCCCTGCTGGCGCCCTTCCTGAAAATCGCGCCCGGAAACCTCCTGCTTCTCCCGCTGCACGTCGTTCTGCTGGAGCTCATCATCGACCCGACCTGCTCGGTGGTCCTGGAGCGTCAGCCTTCCGAGCCGGACAGCATGCTCCGTCCCCCGCGGGATCCGAAGCAAAACATCCTTTCCGCAGGACTTCTTGCCAAAAGCGTCCTGCAGGGCGTCGTCATCTTTGCCGCGTCGTTCGGCCTCTATTTCTTCATGAATCCCTATCTGAAATCCAACGCCCCGATTGCCAGAGCCATGGGGCTCGCGGTCATCATGCTCGCCAACCTGTTCCTGGTACAGGTCAACAGCTCCAACCGGGAATTTGCCGTTACCTCGCTCCGCTACCTTGTACGCGACAAGGTGATGTGGGCGGTCAATCTCGGCACGATCCTGGGGCTTTTCCTCATCCTCTATACGCCGCTCGCGACCTTCCTGAAGCTGGCGCCCCTGAGCTTGCCCCAGCTCACGCTGGTCCTCCTGGTCGCCGCCGCCTCCGTTCTGTGGTATGAGCTTGTAAAAGCGTTCCGGAAATTACGGACGCGGGATCATACATAACCTTTTTGCGCAAAGAAACCCCCCGCGTCCTGATCGTTCCGACACGGAACCAGGATGCGGGGGGTTTCTGTTGCTGTTACCGGAAGCGGAGGCTGATGTCCATGGCCCGGATCGTGTGGGTCAGCGCCCCGATGGAGATCAGGTCCACGCCCGTCTGCGCGATTTCACGCAGATCCCTGTCTCCCATATTTCCGGACGCCTCGACAAGCGCTCTCCCGCCGATGAGGGAGATGGCTTTTCGCATATCCTCCACGCTCATATTGTCCAGCATGATGATGTCCGCGCCGCTCTGCAGCGCCTCCTCGATCTGCGGAAAGCTCTCGGTCTCCACCTCGATCTTCAGCGTGTGCGGCGCCAGCTTCCGCGCGCGTTCGACCGCCTGAGCGATACCGCCCGCGGCGCTGATATGGTTGTCCTTGATCATGACGCCATCGGACAGATTGAAGCGGTGGTTCGTGCCTCCGCCCACGCGGACCGCGTATTTTTCAAGATAGCGGAGGCCGGGCGTGGTCTTGCGCGTATCGACGATGGCGACCCCGGTGCCCGCGACCTCGCGGACGGCCGCGCGCGTGCGCGTGGCGATGCCGGAGAGCCGCTGCAGCAGGTTCAGCGCCACGCGCTCGCCCGACAGAATGCTCTGCGCGGGTCCCGAGATCTCGGCGATGACGTCGCCTTTCGCCGCGAGATCTCCCTCCTGCAGGCGGCGCCGGACGCCGACCGAGGTATCCAGCAGCTCGAATACGCGCTCCAGAACCGGCAGCCCGCAGATCACGCCCTCCTCCTTAGCAAGGAAGAAGGCTTCCGCCTGCCTGTCCGCGTCGATGGTGGCTATGGTGGTGATATCTCCGTTTCCGATATCCTCCTCCAGCGCCCGTCTGATCACCTCATCCAGGTTGTACTTGCTGAGCATTCTGCTTTCCCCCCAGGCTTTCGTCGTCGCTGCGATAATGCGCTCCGATGCTCGTTTTGCGCAAAATACTGGCGCGCAGGATCTCCAGCGCGATCAGCGACTGATTGTATGTTTCCATGCTCTTCGCGGTCTCCAGCGCGATGCCGTCGAGCCGGCGGAAGATCTCCTCGATCCGTTCATAGGCCGCGCGAAGGTCTTTCCCGTTGCGGATGATGCCGCATTTCTGGGTCAGCAGGGTCCGGATCTCGCTGCTGTAGGACTCGAAATCGACACTGTTGTCTTCCTTGCAGGGTTCCCCCTCCACATCGCCGGGCCGCGGCACGGAAAACGCCGAGGCATTGATGTCCAGGGCACAGCGTCTGCCGAAGACGATGCATTCCAGCAGGGAGTTGCTCGCCAGCCGGTTCGCGCCGTGGACGCCGGTGCAGGATGATTCGCCGCAGGCGTACAGCCCGGGAATGCTGGTCCGCCCGTAGGTATCCGTGTGGATGCCGCCCATGAAATAGTGCTGGACCGGAAGGACCGGGATCCAGTCCTTCGCGATGTCGATGCCGCGCAGCATGCACTCGCCGTAAATAGTCGGGAAGCGCTCCTTCAAAAAGCTCCGCGGCTTTGCCGTGATATCGAGATAGACGTTCGGGATGTCGCTCCGCTTCATCTCCATGATGATGGCGCGCGAGACGATATCTCTGGGCGCCAGGTCGGCCAGCGGGTGCACGCCCTGCATGAAGGCCTCCCCGCGCCGGTTCTTGAGGATCGCGCCCTCGCCGCGCAGCGCTTCCGAAATGAGGAAAAAGCGCCCGCTCTGATCCGGGTGGACCAGCGCGGTGGGATGGAACTGCACGAATTCCATGTCCTTAAGCTGCGCGCCGGCGCGGTGGGCGGCCGCGATGCCGTCCCCGGTGGCACAGATGGCGTTCGTGCTGTTCCGATAGACGCGGCCGATGCCGCCGGACGCGATGATGACCTTGGAGGCGGCGAAATAGTAAGGCCGGTTCCCGTCGTCCACAGCCAGCACGCCGGCGGCGCCGGTCTCGTCCGTGAGGATATCGGCGAGGAACATCTTGTCCAAAATACGTATTCCGGGCCGCTCCTGCGCGACCTCGTACAGTCTGCGCGTCAGGTGCAGTCCGGTGGCGTCGCCGCCGCAGTGGAGGATCCGGTTCCTGCCGTGTCCGCCCTCGCGGGTCAGGCGCAGATGGCCGTCCCGTGTGTCGAACGGCACCTTGAACCTGATCAGCTCCTCGATATTGCTCCACGCCTCTTCCACCAGCACCCGGACCGCCTGCTCGTCGCAGATCCCCGCGCCGGCAACCAGCGTGTCCCGCAAATGCTGCTCCGGGTCGTCCAGTCCGCTGGGCTGGATGACCGTCGCGATGCCGCCCTGCGCGTACATGGAATTGCTCTGATCCGCGCCGGCTTTGTTCAGAAGCACGCACCGAAGCCGCGGGTCCAGGTTCAGCGCGGCATAAAGTCCCGCCGCGCCGCATCCCACGATGACGACATCGGTCTCGACCCGCTCAGCCTGACGCAGGCTGCCGTTGTACAAGTAACGTTTCATACCCAGTCCTTCCGGCGGCGCTCAAAGCGAAAGCATTCTGTCGATGCAGACAGATGCTTTCCGGATCAGCTGTTCATCCAGTTCGATTCGATACTGCAGCTTTTCCAGCGCGCTGCGCACGCTCTCCAGCGACGTCTTCTTCATATCCGGGCAGACCATCCCGGCGTGCAGGCTGTAGAACTGTTTCTCCGGGCACAGCTCCTTTAAGCGGCTCAGCACGCCGTTTTCCGTGCCGATAATGAATTCTTTCCGGTCGGACTCGACCGCATAGTTGATGATCTGAGTCGTGCTGCCCGTGAAATCGGCCAGATCGACCACCGCAGGCACGCATTCCGGATGTACCAGCAAAAGCGCGTCCGGATGGAGCGCACGCGCTTCCGCGACCGCGGCGGCATTCATTTTATCATGGACGGGGCAGTAGCCGTCAAAAAGGATGAACCGCTTTTCGGGCAGGAAGCGGGAGGCGTAGTGCCCCAAATTGCGGTCTGGCACGAAGATGATCTCCTTCTCCTTCAAGGCCCCGATGACCTTGATGGCGTTGGAGGAGGTGCAGCAGATGTCGCTGACGGCCTTTACCTCCGCGCTGGAATTGATATAGCAGACGACCGCCGCGCCGGGATGCGCTTCCCGCAGCTTCGCCACATCCCCGGGCGTGACCATGTCGGCCATCGGGCAGCCCGCGTTCGGTTCCGGCAGCAGCACGGTCCTGCCGGGATTCAAAATCTTCGCGGTCTCCGCCATGAAGCGAACCCCGCAGAAAACGATCACATCGGCCTGCGTGTCCCGCGCCTTCCTGCTGAGCTCCAGGGAGTCGCCGGTAAAATCGGCAAGGTGCTGGATCTCGGGCCGCTCATAGAGATGCGCCAGAAGCACCGCGTTCTTTTCCCGCTTCAGCTTCTGAATGCTCTGATAAATTTCCGTATTCTCCATCGTCCTAATCTTCCTTTTAATCTGTGTTAATCAGCCGCGGGATGCACTTCCTGCCTCAGAATCCCCGCATCACGCAGCTGCTCTTCGATCCTGCTGAGCGCCTCGTCATCCGCCGCTTCCACGGTGTGCATGTGAATGCCCCCTGTGACGGCGGCCAGCATCAGGGCGTCTTTCTTTTTCAGGCGTTCCATCAAATGTTCGATGTCCGCGGCCGTACTGACCATGAGAGAGCCGGACAGTTTGCCGTACACCGGGTGCTCAATGATGACATTGCGCACCTTTCCCCCGTTTTCCACCATGATCCTCAGTTCGGTCTCCGCCTGCTCCAGGGTCTCATGGCAGCAGGTGAAGATCTTCATGGGCCTCGTTTTTGCGGAGGAAGCGATCATCGTGTATCCCGAGGGAGTGGCGATCACCGGCAGACCGGCCGCGCGCAGCAGCGCGATATCCTGCACCACAACCTGCCGGGAGACACCCAGACGGGACGAAAGCTCGCCGCCTGTTACAGGCGCATCAGACGTCCGAATGATTTCCGCCGTTTTTTTCCGTCTGCTGGATGCATCCATTTCTTTCCTCTCCCGCGCGTTTGTCAAGCAATCATAAGCAGTATGAATGGCTGAACCCTATTATATACGCAACCGGACGAAAGTCAACAGCTGCATAGACAGGTGTCATTACACC